>JBEAVX010000363.1:0-11616 GCA_041160755.1 Pseudomonadota bacterium | reverse complement strand
GATGGAGGCGGGCGACGGGCAGGACTGACGGCGAAACCTCGCCGTTCACCGCCCCACCAACGTCCCCGGATCCGTCAACACCCCGGTCACCGCGCTCGCCGCCGCCACGGCCGGGCTCACGAGGTACACCGGCCCGGGCGCGCCCATGCGCCGGGCGAAGTTCCGGTTCGTCGTGCTCGCCGTCGTCTCGCCGGGCAGGGGGATCCCCGGCCCGTTGCCAATACACGACCCACAGCCCGGCTCCGACACGACGGCGCCCAGCCCCCGGAACAGGTCCAAGAGCCCCTCGGCCTCGGCGGCCGTCGCCACGTCCGCGCTCGACGGCGTGACGGTCACCCGCACACCCTCGTGGATGGCTCGCCCGCGCAGCACGGCGGCGGCGGCGCGAAGGTCGGCCAAGGAGCCCCCGGTGCAGGACGCGATGACGACGTTGTGAACGGCGACGGCGGTGTGGTCGGCCAAGGCCGCGCGGTTGCGGGAGTCGCCGGGGGTGGCCACGGTGAGGGGCACCGAGGCCAGCTCCACGCGGATCACGCGCTCGTACTCGGCGCCCTCGTCGGGGTGAACGAGCTGGTCGGTGACGTCAACGCCGCGGCGGTCACGCAAGAAGTCGACGATGGGCTTACAGGGCGCCACCACGCCGGTCATCAGGCCGCCCTCGACGGTCATGTTCGTGAGCACGCTCAGCTCATCCACGCTCCACTGGTCGAGGCCGGGGCCGGCGAGCTCGATGACGCAGGTGTCCGTGGGGCTGGAGCGCCACTGCTCCTCGCGGAAGTAGGGGTCGCCGATGAGGTGCAGGATGAGGTCTTTGGGCGAGAGCACGCCCTCGGCGTCGCCGAAGACCTCGACGCGGACGACCTTGGGCACGGTCACGGGGATGAGGCCCGTGCGTAAGGCGAAGGCCATGGCGGTGGAGCCCACGCCGAAGGCGAAGGCGTTCAGCACGCCGGCGGTGGGGGTGTGGGAGTCGGTGATGGCGATGATGTCGCCAGGAGAGGCGTAGTCCTCGACGACGAGGCGGTGGCAGACGCCGGGCTTGAACGGGCGACCGGGGCCGTGCAGGCGCACCCCGAAGCGCTCGCAGGCCTCGACCATCTCCCGGGTGAGCTGCATGGCGGGGGCCAGCCGGGCGCGCTTGACGCCCTCGGGCACCGTGGCGTGGTCGATCAGGACGAAGTGGTCCTCAAACGCGGCGACCTGCTCGGGGTTGACCAGGGGCGCGTCGCCGTAGGCCTCGCCGTAGAGCGCCATCACCATGCCCGCGGTGTACTCGTGCATCCCCCGGAACGCGGCGCGGCACAGGACCTGGTCGCCGGGGTTCACGGACGCGAGGCCCTCGGGCTGGCCGGCGCCGGTCCAGGCGCGCTGGGCGATCAACTTCTCGACGACGTTCATCGGCTTGGGGGCGCGGGCGACGTCATAGGCCGGGCCGAGCTCGCCGCGCAGGAGCTTCGAGCCATAGGCCAAGAGCCCACCCTCGGCGGCCACGGCGCGGAAGAACGGCGGCAGCTCGTCAAAGAAGGAGCGCACGTCGAGGTCTTCACCGGCCTCCAAGCGGGCGAGCACGGCGCGGTCCGTGGTGAAGGGCACGCCGCCGTACACCATGTTCTCTTGGAAGATGCGCTGGAACGAGTCGGCCACGACGAGCTGAATGCCCGCGCCTTGGTGGGCCACGACGGCGACCTCCCGGGACGAGCCCGAGCCGTAGGCGTCGCCGCCGACGATCACCTGGAAGCCGCCGTTGCGCACGTCGTCGTAACGCACGACGTCCTGGAAGTTCTCCAAGAACCAGGGCCCGAGGATCTCCCCGGTGTAGCCCAAGGTGCAGGCCTGGCCGGAGATCATGGCGTCGGTGTTGACGCCGTACACATAGGCCGCGCCCTCGACGGAGACCGTGGCGCCGTCGAGCTGGGCGCGGAGGAGGGCGGTGTTCTCGACGAGGTGCAGGACACGTCCGGTGAGCTTCATGGGGTAGGCGTCCGGGGGCCGGTGAGGCCGTGGAGGAGGGGGCCATGCCCGGCGCCGAGGCCGTGGTCGGCGCTGGCGGCGATGAGCTGGGCGAGGTGGTGCAAAGCGAAGGCGACGGCGGCGTCGAGGGGATCCCCCAAGGCCAGCCGAGCGGCGATGGCCGCAGAGAGTGTGCAGCCGGTGCCGTGGGTGTTGCGGGTGGTCAGCCGAGGATGCCGCCAGACCCGCGGGGCTTCACCGGGAACATAGAGCGTGTCGAGCACCTCGGCGCCCTCGCCGTGACCGCCCTTCACGAGCACGGGGATCGACGCCTGGGCCAGAAACGCCTCGCCGCCGAGCACCTGCAGCTCGGGGAGGTTCGGCGTGATCAAGGCGCAGCGCGGGGCCAGCACGTCCCGGAGCGCGCCGACAGCGTCGGGGCGCAGGAGCACGTCGCCCGAGGTGGCGACCATCACCGGGTCGAGCACGACGGGGCCGGGGTAGTCGGCCAAGGCCTCGACGACGGCCAAGACGAGCTCCGCGGTGGCCAACATGCCGATCTTGATCGCCGCCGGGGGCAGGTCGCTGAGCACGGCGTGGATCTGGCCCTTCACGACGTCGATGGGCACGGGATGAACCGCGCTCACGCCGAGGGTGTTCTGCGCGGTGATCGCGGTGAGCGCCGAGGTGCCGAAGACGCCCAAGCTCAAGAAGGTCTTGAGGTCCGCCTGGATCCCGGCGCCGCCGCCGGAGTCGGAGCCCGCGATGGTCAGGGCGATCCGGAGCATTGAACCTCAAAGCCGCGCAGGATGGGGCCACACGCGGCGGGTTGGGGTAGACTGGGGTGCGAGAGGAAGATCGTCACGAGATGATCAACCGGATCCGTCCAGCTAACCTGTGCTGGCCGTCGGCGCTCGCTCCGCTGACGGCGACCTGTGGAGGAGACCATGCGACCCTGGAAGGTTTTGTTGTTCGTGCTCGCGGGCTGCCTGCCGGAGCTGCCGTCCGAGGACAAAGACGCCGGCGTGGACTCGGTGCCCCAGTGCGTCTCTTACACCGACGCCGACGGTGACAGCTTCGGAGACGCCAACGCCCCGGTCACCGCCCCCTGCGAGGATGGCCCGCCGTCGGGCGCCGTCGCCGACAACACCGACTGCGACGACGCCGTCGCGGCGGTCAACCCCCAGGCCCCCGAGACCTGTGACACCGTCGACAACAACTGCGACACCTTGATCGACGGCGACGACGCCGTGGATCGCGCCACCTGGTACCTCGACGGCGACGGCGACGGGTACGGCTTGGAGTCCGACAGCGTCTTGTCCTGCACGCAGCCCGAGGGCCGGGTGAACCGCAGCCTCGACTGCGACGACGCCAACGCCGGCGTCAACCCCGAGGCCGTCGAGACCTGCGACGAGGTCGATCAGAACTGCGACGGCACCGTCGACAACGACGCCGTGGACGCCCCGACCTTCTACACCGACGACGACCGCGACGGCTTCGGCGACGTCAACAAGCCCCTGAAGGTCTGCATCACGCCCACGGGCTACGTCAGCGACAACACCGACTGCTACGACAAGAACGACGACGCGCGCCCTGACCAGACCGAGTACTTCTCCACCCACCGGGGCGACGGCTCCTTCGACTACGACTGCGACGGCGCCGACGTCCGCCTGACCACCGCCTACGGGAAGTGCAACGTGTCCTGCGGGCTCGGGCAGGCGGGCTGGCAAGAGTCGCCGAGCCCGGCGTGCGGCGAGACGAAGCCCTTCATCTACGGGTGTAAACCGACGGCGATGCCGACGGTGTGTGAGGAGCAGGTGCGCGACGAGACGATGAGCTGCATCTGAGGCGCCGCCCGCTCAGCCCTCGGGCGGGCGGGCTTGTTTCTGCTGGAGCTGCTGAACCTGCTGGAGCAGCGCCTGGGCCTCGACGTTTGTGGCGCCCTCGGGGCGGCTGATCAGGCGCATGAGCCGCGCCCGCGCCCGGCTGTGGCGCTGGGTGTGGGCCTCCACCGTCGCGAGCCAGAGCTGGGTCTGCGCCGCGCGCTCGTCGAAGGACTCCGCGAGCTCCAGGAGCTCCAGGGCCTCCTCGACGCGGGCCGAGCCGCGCGCCTGGTCGTTGAAGATCGCCCAGCCGAGGTGCGCCATGAACTCGGGGCGGTCGATGACGGCGTTGTGGGCGGCGCGAAAGGCGCGCACGGCGTCAGGCCAGCGGCGCTTGCTCATCGCGTCGAGGCCCGCGTGCCAGGCGCGCTCGGTGTTGTCTTCAGGGGGCGGCGCGGCGGCGGCGGGCAAGGCCGGGCGCTCGTTCACCTCGGCGGCGGCCTCGGCGACGCGGCGGAGGATCTCCCCGGCGAGGTGGTGGCACTCGTCGCTCAGGCCCGGATCACGCTGGAGCTGGCCGTACCGGGCGCGCATCCGCGCGGCGGCCTCGTCGATCTTCGCCTTGTCGCTCGTCGGGGCGAGGCCGAGCACGGTCCAGGCGTCGTCGTTCATCAGGTGGTCACGCTCCCGGCGCAGGCGGCGCAGGGTGAGCAGGGCCTCGGTGCCCGGGGTCGCCTTCACGCGCTGCTGCACGAGGCCCAAGGCGGTGAGCGCGCCGAGGTCTGGGCCGATCTCGGTGAGGGAGCAGCGCTGGGCGGCGCAGAGGGCGCGCAGCTCGGAGGCGCCGTCGGCGGCCTGGAGCGTCTGCAGGGTGGCGGCCTTGAGCGGCAGCTCGGCGAGGCGCTCCATGTGGGCGGGGCGCTCCAGGAGGGCCTGGGGGTTGGGGTCGGTCTCGGCCACGGCGAGGGCCGCGCGCCACAGGGCCGTCGCCAAGGCCGCGAGGTCACCGCCCCCGACGACCTCCCCACGGCGAAACGAGATCTCGACGCCGTCCCGCAGGATGTCCTCGACCAAGGCTTGGCTCTCGCCGTCGGCGGCCGCGCCTTTGCAGAACCGGGCGACGAGGCCGCCCAGGGAGGTCGCCGTGCCGCTCTCCCGGTCCAGCCACACCTGGCCCAAGGCGCGTAGGGTGTCGGCGTGGGGGCGCCGCCCGAGGATCGACGCCGAGTCCGCCGGGGCGTCGGCGAGGCTGGCCTTCACCACGGCGGGCAGATCGAGGATCGAGAACGGGCGATGGAGCACCCGGCCCACGGCGTAGCGGCGCACGGCCTTCTTGAGCTCCCGATCGTCGTCTTCGCCGGGCTGGCCTGTGGTGAGCACGATCACCGCGCCGGGGCTCGCCGCGCGGAACAGCTCCATGAACCGGCTGGCCTCCCCTTGGGGCATGTCCCAGCGCACCAAGACCACGGCGGGCGGGGCCGCGCGGGCCGAGGCCATGGCCGTGAGCGCGGTGTCGGCGGCGCGCACCTCAAACCCTTGGGGGCGCAGCACGTCTCGCATCACCCGCGCGAGCTCAGGCTGATCGTCCAAGATGAGGATACGCAGCGGGGTGATGACCGACATCGTGTCGTGCTCCTCGGCCACTCCAGGCCGGGCTCAAGGGTGGTCAAGCGGTTGAACCTTCGAGAATTTACATCATTTCGAGGTCTTGCAGCGTCCGCTGTCGCCGAGGTGCTCCAGGACGAGGCCATGGGCCTGTGGTTTGACGCGGGGCCCGGCGGTCGGTCGGTCTTGTGCTGGGGCGCGCAGGAGGTGATTCGCCCCCAGCCGGGCTGGTGGACGACGGCGCGGGCGGCGCTTGGCGGCGAGCCGCCTCCGGCGGGGCTCTCCTTCGCCGGGGGGCTCGCGGGCTTCATCGGCTACGAGGCGGGTCGGTTCAACGAGGTGCAGCCCACGCCGACGCCCGACCCACGGGGCGACTGGCCCGAGGGGGACGGGGCCTTGGGCCGCTTTGAGGGTGGCTTGACCATTGAGCCCGATGGGCGGGTGATCGCCGCGGGGAGCGCCGCCTTCGTGGCCGACGCCGCGCGGGTGGTCCGGCTCGCCAAGCGGACCGAGGCGCCGCCGCCGCCCGGACGCGCCGTGCTGATCCACGAGGGCGCGCCCAGCCGCTACCGAGACGGCGTGCGCGCCGTGCTGGAGCAGATCGCCGAGGGCGCGCTCTACCAGGTGAACCTCGCCCGGCGGCTGAGCTTCGGCGGCGTCGGCTCGGCCTTAGACGCGTATCGCCGCGCCCGGGCGCTCAACCCGGCGCCGTTTGGCGGCTGGGCGCGGCTCGGCGCCGTGGAGCTGTGCTCGCTCTCGCCCGAGCTGTTTCTGCGGCTTCAGGGCGGCGCGGTGGAGAGCCGCCCGATCAAAGGCACCCGTCCGCTGGGCACCACGGACGCGGAGACGGCGGCGCTCCAGGCCGAGCTAGCGGCCGATCCCAAAGAGCGCGCCGAGCTGACGATGATCGTGGATCTCGTGCGAAACGACCTGGGCCGGGTCTGCGCGCCGGGCAGCGTACACGCCGGGCCGAGGCAGCTCAGCGCCTTGCCGACGCTCTCCCACGCCGCGCAGTCGGTCTATGGGCGGCTCAAGCCCGGGGTGGACGCCTTCGATCTGCTCGCGGCGAGCTTCCCGCCGGGCAGCGTCACCGGGGCGCCGAAGGTGGCGGCGATGGCCACGATTCACGCCTTGGAGGAGCAGCCTCGGGGGGCCTACTGCGGCGCCTGGGGCTTCATCACCGGCTCCGGCGACGCCGAGCTGGCGGTGTCGATCCGGGTCGCCCAGGTGCTCGGCGACGAGGCCCGGGTGCATGTGGGCTGCGGCGTCGTCGCCGACTCCGACCCCGACCGAGAGCTCGCGGAGACGACCCTCAAGGCCCAGGCCTGGCGCCGCGCGCTCACGGGCGAGGGCGTTTAGTCTTCAGTGCCTTCGGCCTCTAAGGTGCCGCGCCCGCCCTGCACAAACTCCCGCAGCGGGGCGAAGTCGGTGGCCAGGGCCTCCTCCTTCGTGCCCGTCCAGTCCATGCGCCGGTCGTACAAGAACGCGATGCGGTCGGTGATGGTGAAGCAGGAGTCCATGTCGTGGGTGACGACGACGCTCGTCACGTTCAGGCGCCGCTGGAGCCGCAGGATGAGGCCGTTGATGCGCCGCACGTTGAGCGGGTCGAGGCCCGTGGTGGGCTCGTCGTAGAGGATGACGTCGGGCTGAATCGCGATGGCCCGGGCGAGGCCCACACGCTTCTTCATGCCGCCGGAGAGCTCAGACGGCTTGAGGTGCTGAATGCCGGGCATCCCGACCATCTCCAGCACCTCCTCGACGCGCTGGTCCATCTTCTCGCGGTCGCCCCACTTGTGCTCGACGAGGGGGTACTTGATGTTCTGGGCGACGGTCAAGGAGTCGAACAGGGCGGCGCCCTGGAAGAGCATGGCGATGCGGCGCCGCAGACCGAGGAGCTTCGGCTCGGGCATCGTCGTGACCTCTTCACCAAAACACTGGATGCTGCCCGAGTCGACCTGCAGCAGCCGAATGAGCATCTTGAGCAGCACCGACTTGCCTTTGCCCGAGCCGCCGATGACCGTGAGCGTCTCGCCCCGGCGCACGGAGAGGTTCAAGGGGTCGTAGATGATGTTCGGCCCGAAGGCCTTCCGCACGTCCTTGAACTGAATCACCACCTCGGGAGGGGCTTGCGGCGGGGGCTGGGTCGTGTCGTCGGGCATCACCGCGCCGGCCTAAAAGCTCAAGAAGAGCTTGGTGAGCAAGAAGTTGGACACCAGGACCGTGATGCTGATCGCGACGACGGTGTCCGTCGTGGACCGGCCCACACCCTCGGTGCCGCCGCGCGTGTTGAGCCCGACGTAACAGCCGACGATCGCGATGAAGTACCCGAAGAACGTGGCCTTCGCGAGCCCGTGGATGAGGTCGGCGACCACGAGGGTGTCGAGCACCTGCTCGATGAAGAAGGTGGCCGTGACGCCCACGTCCGTCATCACGACGAGCATCGCCCCGAAGCAGCCCACGAAGTCGGCCAGGAGCGTGAGCAAGGGCAGCATGATGATGCAGGCCACCACCCGGGGGGCGACGAGCTTCTCGATGGGGTCGGCGCCCAAGGCCGAGATGGCGTCGACCTGCTCGGTGACGTTCATCGAGCCGATCTCGGCGGTGAAGCCCGCGCCGACGCGCCCGCCGACGAGCACGGCGGTGAGCGTCGGGCCCAGCTCACGGACGATGCCCAAGGACACCATCTTGCCGGTGTACAACGACGCGCCGTAGGGCTCGAGGCCGTCGGCGAACTGAATCGCCATGACCGCGCCGGTGAACAGGGCGGTGAGCACGGCGATGGACCACGAGCCGATGCCCGCGTGGTCCATCTGGGCCGAGAGCAACGAACGATCGACGAAGCGGCGGGAGAACACGACCTTAAACGTGCGGCCCGAGAGCCGGGTGACCGCGCCGATGTGGCCGAGGAGCTTGATCGCCGCGCTCATGAGCCCTTCGTCTGGAAGTCGCTCACCGCGCCTCGGAAGTCGCGCCAGGCCGCCTCGAAGGGCTCCCCTGGCGGCGCGATGAGCACCATGTCGTACACGCAGAGATCCTTCTTGAGCACGGTGACGCCGACCTCGACCGGCACGCCGTCAAGCTGGCCCAGGCGCCGCGCGGTGTAGGCCTCGCGCCCGGCCAAGGAGTGCGTCTCCTCAAAGACCAGCGCGTCATCGGCGATGCCGACGGTGAGGTGCTTGGCGAGGTCACGCAGGGGGCCGTCCTCGAAGCGGTCGGCGCAGTTGGAGTCGCCATAGAGCGTGGCCCGCAGCGACTCGTTGTACCAGGCGAAGTCTGCGCCCCCGGGCCGAACGCTGCGCCAGCCGTCGCCGGGGTCGCCCAGGGTGTAGCGTCCCTCCATCCGGCTCGCCTGCCGCCCCGCGCAGCCCACGTTCAGGGCCATGAGGAGGCAGATCGCCACGGTGAGCGCCCGATTCATCATCCTTTGATCTCTCGCGCCACGTCGCTCTCCTCGTTGAGGATACGCAAGAAGACCTCCTCCAGATCCTTCGCGCCCTCTCCGAACCCTGCTCTTATCTCATCATAGGTTCCTTGGGCCACGATCCGCCCGCGGTTGATGATGCCGAGGCGGTCGCAGACCTCCTGGGCCACATCCAGGGAGTGGGTACACAAGAACACCGTGCGCCCCGAGCGGGCGATCTCCCGGAACACGTCCTTGATCTGCTTCGCGCCGCGCGGGTCGAGGCCCACCATCGGCTCATCGACGATGAGCAGCTTGGGCTCGTGGAGCAGGGCGGCGGAGAGCGAGAGCCGCTGCTTCATGCCGTGGGAGAAGCCCTCGATGAGCCGATCGCCGAACTCGGTGAGGCCATGAAACGCCAACAGCTCCTCCCCGCGGGCCCGGGCGACCTCGGGCTCCACCCCGAACAGCCCCGCGACGAACGCGAGCAGCTCCCGGGCGGTGAGCTTCTCGTACAGGTACGGGCGGTCGGGCACATAGCCGATGCGCGCCTTGGCCCCGACGGGATCGGCGACCATGTCGACGCCGTCGATGAAGACCTTGCCTTCAGTGGGCGGCAACACCCCGGAGAGGATGCGGATGGTCGTCGTCTTGCCTGCGCCGTTGGGGCCCAGAAAGCCGAAGATCTCCCCGGGCTTGACGTGCAGGTTCAGCGGGTGCAGGGCTTGAAAGCCCCCGTATCGTTTGGCGACGCCTTCGATGCGGATCACGACACGCTCCAGCCGTCTTGGACGGGCGGGTGAGGGGAGAGGAGGAGAGAGAGCGGAGCCGCGCTCAGCGCGCCTCGATGAGCCGGAAGCCGAGGCGCCCCATGACGCCCATGATCTCGATCTGACGGTCTAAGTCGCCCTCGACGAGCTTCACATGGGTGGCGTCGGCGGGGAACTGGCCGAAGGTGGGGTCGATCGGCACCCAGCCCGCGCTGCCCAGGTAGATCTCGGGCCAGGCGTGGTAATAGAACGCGCCTTTGGCGCCGATGCGGTCGGAGAACACCACCCCGGCGGCGATGCGCGCGGGGATGCCCGCGGCCCGGGCCAAGGCGACGTAGAGCGCGGTGTGCTCGTTGCAGTCGCCTTGCCGGGTGTGCAGCACCTCCAGGGCGTTGGGCACGCCGATGGTGGGCGCCTTCTCGACGTAGTTGAAGACCCAGTCGTTGAGCAGGCGCGCGGCGACGACGCGGTCGGCCTCTTGGCCCACAAGCTCCTTCGCCTTCTCGCGCAGCTCGGGGTGGGTCACGGGCAGAAACGGCGTCGCGGCGAGGGTGTCGGCGAAGTTGGGGTCGGCCTCTTCCCGGGCCAAGCCGCCGGGGAGCTCGGCGAGGAGCGGCGACATCACGCGCACCTCGGCGCCCTCGACGGTCTGGTAGGGCGGGCCGTGGGGCACACGGCTGGGTTCGACGCCGAGGATCTCCATGATCAAGACCTTGCGGTCGCGCGGGTCCTTGAGATCGCCGTCGAGCTTCACCGCCGAGAGCGCGATGATGTCCACGGGCTCGACGCCGGACGGCATGGCCTGGGCCTCGGCGGCGGTCTGGCGCACCATCGACATGCCCAGGGCGCTCTCTTCACGCAGGGTCTCCCCTTTGGTGTTCACGAGCACCCGGGTCGTGGCCTCGCCGAAGCTGCGCTCCAGCCAGTAGGCCTCCTCGCCGTCGCTGGTGAGCTCGACGTCCACCACCTTCACCGTCATGAGGTCTTGGCTGAGGCTCACCGGGTCGAAGTAGGGCACGTCAAAACGCTGGCCGACGCGCACCTCCGGCTGCCGGGCGAACCAGGCGGGCAGGCTCAGGCTCATCTGCGGCGGGGCGGTGATCGGCAGCTCCACGCGCTGCGACTCCCCGGCCTGGAAGACCTCCATGACGATGAGCTTCTCTTGAACCTCGCCGCGCACCGCGATGCGCACGGGATCCGACGACATCAAGAAGTCAAATCGCCGCAGGGTGAGGTCTTTGTCCATCACGGCGTTGCCCGCGGTGATGACCTGCTTGATCTGGCCGAAGGCCGCCAAGGTGAAGGCCGAGCGGTGCCGCATCAAGACGCCGCCGTCGACGGTGGGCGTCTCGGAGTTGACGGCGTAACCGACCTTTTGGCCGTCGAAGTAGATGCCCATCCAGACATCTTGGCTCTCGCCGGTCACGAGCGCCGCGGGGTCGATGGGGATCAGCGCGCCGCGCTCCGTGTCTTGGGAGACGAGCGCCGCCGCGAGACCGAGCCAGATCACCACCGCGCTGGCCTCCAGCACGGTGAGCCAGGAGGACTTGAGCATTCGTTTTCTCCAGGGCGGGCAGCCAGCCCCGCCCGGATCAGATAACATCGCCATCGTACCCGGAGCGGCGATGCAGGTCGCGTTTCATTCGGTCTCTGACGCCGCCATCGCGGACGCTCCGTCGTCTGCGGTCGCGCTCCATGATGTTGAGCTGGGCCTCGCGGCGACGGCCACGGCGGCGGTCCAAGGCTCACTTCTGGAGCGTGACCTCGGCGCCGTCGCGTGTCAGCTCGTGCTCGACACCATGCGGTCCCACCTCACCCTCAACCGCGATCTCCGCGAGGAGCATCGGCGCGCGCCGTCAGAGGCCAGCCGTCAGGCGCTCTTGGGGATGCTGCGCACGGCGTTCTCCGTCGCCTCCCGCGAGGCCCACGCCTTGGCGCGTCGGCGCCGGGTGGAGCTCTGGGTCTCCTTAGACGCGGTGCTCATCGTCGAGTCCGACGCCTTCATCGGCCACGCCGGAGACGGCTGCGTGCAGCTCGTGCGGAAGGGGCTCGTGCACCGGCTCACCCC
>JBEAVX010000352.1:0-3985 GCA_041160755.1 Pseudomonadota bacterium | reverse complement strand
CCCTCCAAGGCCGAGACGTAGACGAGCACGCCGACGCGGTCTGGGGTCTCGGCCACACGCTCCTCGGTGAACGCGGCGGCGGCGGCGGCGTTGACCTGGGCCCGGCGGCGCTCGGCGCTCGCCAAGCTGCGCAAGATCGTCGGCGAGCGGGCGACCAGCCAGCCCGTGAGGCCGCCGACCAAGGCCAGGTCCAGGGGGATCCACATGGCGTCGAAGGTGATCGGCGAGAAGAACATCCCCAGGTACGCGCCGAGGGCCGTGGTGGCGCCCACGGCCCAGGCGAGGTCGTCGTAGCGGCCCGAGCGCGGGGCGGCGACGACGACGATCTCCGCGCGGGTGGTGGCCTCGGCGGCGGTGACCGCGGCCTCAAGCGCCGTCGCGAAGCGTTCGTCTGGGTGGAACATTGGACTGACGTAACCGATCAGCCGCGTCGGCCACGCACGACACGATCGTTCCCGCCCAGGTCGCGCAGGATCTCCACCTCCACGAGCCCGGCGGACTCAAACAGGCCCTTCACCGCCGCGCCTTGGTCGTGGCCGATCTCGACGAGCAGGCCACGCTTGGCGCGCCGGGCGGCCTCGGGGATGAGGCGCCGGTAGACCACGAGGCCGTCCTCGCCGCCGTCTAAGGCCAAGCTGGGCTCAAACTTCGCAACGTCGAGGCTCGGCAAGAGCCCGGCGTGGATGTAGGGCGGGTTCGACACCACCCAGTCGAGCGGCCGGTGCGGAGGGATCGGCGTGAGCAGGTCGCCGCGTAGGCTCGCGACGCGGTCGCCGAGGCTGTGGCGGGCGACGTTCCGCTTGAGGAACTCCAGGGCCTCACCGCTGAGCTCCGTGGCGTAGACCTTGGCCTGAGGGCGGTCTTTGGCGATGGCGAGGCCCACCGCGCCCGTCCCGGCGCACACATCCGCGATGAAGACCTCCCCTTCGGCGGGGATCCACTCCAGCGCCGCGCTCACCAAGGTCTCGGTGTCGGGGCGCGGGATGAGCACGCCGGGGCCCACCTCAAACACCATCGACCAGAACTCGCGCTGGCCGAGGATGTAGGCGTAGGGCTCGCCCCGGCCCCGGCGGCGCACGGGCTCACGGGAGGCCTCAAGCTCCGCCGGGGTGACCGGGCGGTCGTAGTTGAGGAAGAGCTGCAGGCGCTCCATGCCCAAGGCCATCGAGAGCAGCAGCTCGGCCTCAAAGCGTGGGTTGGGGATCTTGCGCTCGGCGAGGTAGGCCTGGGTCTTCTTGAGCAGCTCCAGGACGGTGGGCGGCGCCGACACGGCTCAGAGCCCCTGGGCCGCGATGGCCTCGGCCTGGTAGTGCGCGATGAGGCCGTCCACCAGCTCGTCCAGGTCACCCTCGACCATTCGATCGAGCTTGTACAGCGTGAGGTTGATGCGGTGGTCGGTGACGCGGTTCTGGGGGAAGTTGTAGGTGCGGATACGCTCCGAACGATCCCCCGTGCCGACCTGGGCCTTGCGCGCGGCGGCCTCTTCAGCGTGCTGCTCGTTCCGTTTGGCGTCGAGCAGGCGCGCGGAGAGCACCTTCATCGCCTTGGCTTTGTTCTTGTGCTGGGACTTCTCGTCTTGGCAGATGACGACGAGGCCCGAGGGGATGTGCACGATGCGCACGGCGGAGTCGGTGGTGTTCACGGACTGGCCGCCGGGGCCGCCCGCGCGGAACACGTCCACACGCAGCTCACTCTCGGCGATCTTGATCTCGATCTCCTCGGGCTCGGGCAAGATCGCCACCGTCGCCGCCGAGGTGTGGATGCGGCCTTGGCTCTCGGTGACCGGCACCCGCTGCACGCGGTGGGTGCCCGACTCGTACTTGAGGTGGGAGTACGCGCCTTGGCCGCCGACGGAGCAGATGACCTCCTTGAAGCCCGCGCGGCCGCCCGCGCCGCTGGCGCTCAGCTCGCTCGACGAGAGGATCTCCAGCTTGAAGCCTTTGTTGTCGCAATAACGCTGGTACATCCGAAGGAGATCCCCAGCGAACAGCGCGGCCTCGTCTCCGCCCGTCCCGGCGCGGATCTCCAGCACCACGGGGCGACCCTCGTAAGGGTCTTTGGGCAGGAGCATCACGCGGAGGGTCTGCACCAGGCCGTCGATGCGGGCGACGAGGGCCTGGCGCTCGTCTTGCACGAGCTCCCGCATGTCGGGATCGGCCATCAGCTCATCGAGGCCCGCGAGCTCCTCGCGGGCGCGCTGAAGCTGGCGCCAGGCCTCCACCAGAGGCGCGATGTCGGCGCTCTCTTGGGTGACCTCACGCATACGGACACGATCGTTCGCCAACGCCGGGTCCATCAGGGCCCGGTTCAGCTCTTCGTAGCGCGCCTCGACCTTGACCAGCCGCTCGTCAAACATATCGAATCCCGATCGCAGAAAACCCCTGGCAGCTCCTCAAGAGGAGGCGGCCAGGGGCCTCTCTGCACGACGCGAGGCGAGTCAGCTCGCCGCGTTCATCTTGTACTTGCGCATGAAACGATCCACGCGGCCCTCAGCGTCAACGAGCTTCTGCTTGCCGGTGTAGAACGGGTGGCAAGCGTTGCAGATCTCGACAGAGATGCTGGGGATGGTGGCGAAGGTAGTGAACTTGTTCCCGCACACGCAGGAGACGTTGCACTCGGTGTAGTTGGGATGGATGCCGGCTTTCATGATGTCTCCAAGGGGAGGGCCTCCCGAGCGTGGGGGGGCAGGACACACCCCCATTACGCGGCCTCACGGGCTTGTCAAGCCGGGCGAGACGCTCGGGGCCCGCTCAGCCCGTCGTCACTTGACGCAAGAGCGCGTCGTTGGTTTCATGGCGGCCGAGCGCGGTGAGCACCCACTCCATGTCGGCGATGGCGTGGCCCTGCATCGCCTGGCGCATGAGATCGACCCGGGCCAAGGCCGCGGGCTCCAAGAGCTTCTCGTCGCGGCGGGTGCCCGAGCGCAGGAGGTCTACGGCGGGGAAGATGCGGCGCTCGGCGACCCGGCGGTCGAGGACGAGCTCCATGTTCCCGGTGCCCTTGAACTCCTCAAAGATGACCTCGTCCATCCGGGAGCCCGTCTCAACGAGCGCCGTGGCGAGGATCGTGAGCGAGCCGCCTTGCTCGACGGATCGCGCCGCGCCGAAGAACCGCTTGGGCCTGTGCAGCGCCGCGGCGTCTACACCGCCGGAGAGCAGCTTGCCCGAGCTGGGCACGACGTGGTTGTAGGCCCGGGCGAGGCGGGTCAACGAATCGAGGAGGATCACGACGTCGTGTTTGTCCTCGACGAGCCGACGCGCGCGCTCGATGACCATCTCGGCGACCTGAACGTGCCGGGCAGGGGGCTCATCAAAGGTGGAGGCGATCACCTCGCCCCGCACCGAGCGCTGCATCTCGGTGACCTCTTCCGGCCGCTCGTCGATGAGCAGCACGATGAGCTTCACCTCGGGGTGGTTCACGGCGAGGGCCTGGGCGATCTGCTGGAGCAGGACCGTCTTGCCCGCCCGGGGCGGCGCGACGATGAGCCCACGCTGGCCTTTGCCCACCGGCGCGAAGAGATCGATGAGCCGGGGCGCGATCGTCGCCGCGCCGTGCTCCAAGATGAAGCGCCGCTCGGGGTGCAACGGCGTGAGGTTGTCGAACAGCGGTCGGTCGCGGAGCTGCTCCGGGTCGCTGCCGTTGAGGGCCTCAACCTTGGTGAGCGCGAAGTAACGCTCGCCCTCTTTGGGGGGCCGCACCCGGCCTCGGATCCAATCGCCGGTGCGCAGGTTGAACCTGCGGATCTGCGAGGGGGAGACGTAGATGTCGTCCGGGCCCGAGAGGTAGTTCGCCGCCGGGTCACGCAAGAAGCCGAAGCCGTCGGGCAGGACCTCCAGCACACCATCCCCAGAGACGGCGTCGTTGTCATCGACCCCGGCGCGCAGGAGGTCGAAGATGAGCTGCTGACGGCTGAGGCTCCCGGCGTTGTCTACACCCTTCGCGCGGGCGAAGGCGGCCAGTTGTTCGAGGGGCTGAGCCTTGAGCT
>JBEAVX010000346.1:0-16996 GCA_041160755.1 Pseudomonadota bacterium | reverse complement strand
GCCCGCGCGGGGCCTGGGGCGCCGTTGTGGGCGTGATCATCGCCCTCGTCGCCCTGGTCGCCTGGCGCGGGGAGGACCTCCGGCGCCCCCTGGACGCGTACTGGTGGAGCCCTGAGGCGGAGGCCCTGCCCGAGGCCCCCGGCGTCGTCGAGCCCGGCGCCGGGTTTGGGGAGCCCGAGGTCTTGGGCTGGCCCGAGCAGCGCGCCATGCGGTTCGTCGATCCAGACGGCGACGGCGGCACGCTGCGCATGGGCTCCGAGGGCGCGGCGCTCTTGCTCCTGCGGGGGCCGATCGGCGCGCGGCTGCAGGTCGGCGAGGCGGAGCCGGTGGAGATCACCGCGGACGTGGTCGAGGCCGAGGACGAGGGCGCCGTGCCCCGTTACCTCACCCACGGCGTCGTCGCGGCCTTGGTCCCGCTGCGCCCGGGGGAGGTGCCGGTCACGATCACCGGGGTCAAGGGCCCGGCGGAGCTCGCGCTCATCCCGGGTCGAGACGGGGTCTGGAGCCTTCACGCCGTCGGCGCCTACCGCTTTGTGCATTATTACCAGCTCCTCAACATCGTCGAGAACCTGCGCTGGGCGGACGAGCTGTGGGTGAGCCGCACCCTCACGGTCAACCAACCGCCGCTGTGGAGTTACCCCCTCGCCGTGGCCACGGGCCTGGGCGCGCCGGGGCTTGTGGGCGCGAACGCCCTGCTCTTGGGGGTGCTGCTGCTCCTCGGCGCGGCCTGCGCCCAGCTCATCGCCACGCACAGTCCTGATGCCCCCGCGCCCGCCTGGGCCCTGCCGGCCTTGGCCGCGGTGACCGTGGGCCACCTGATGATCGAGCCCGGCTCCACCACCTTCCCCGACCCGCTCTACGCCGCGGCGATGGTGAGCGGGGTCGCCGCCTTGGGCACGCCGTGGCGTTTTGGCGTCGTGGGCGTGATCTCCGGGGCGCTGCGTTACCCCGGCGTCGTGGCCTTGAGCCTGTTCTGGGCGGTGGGCGCGGCCTTGGGGATCGTCGGGCGCAGGCCGATCGTCACGTTGTGGGGGCTCACCGGGGCCCTGGGGCTCACGATCGGGGCCTTCGCGCTGGTCACCGGGCAGCTCGGCGAGTGGGTGGAGATCCTGTGGTTTGAGACGGGGCCTGAGCATTACCACGGGGAGGTGAGCCCGAGCGCGCTCTTGCCCCGGGTGCCGGAGTTTTATGCGACCTGGCTGTGGTACACCGGCGGCGGGCTCCTTTGTGCCTTGCCCCTGTCGGGCAAAGGCGCGCGTCTGTGCGCGGTGGGCGTGGGGCTGTACTCGTTGATGCTCTGCACCATCGATCACCACCCGACCCACTACTTTTTGCCCCTGGTCGCGCTCTCGGCCTGCGCGGTGGCCTGCAACGCCGCCGCCCTGGAGCGCCCGGCCTTGCGCTGGGGCCTGCCGAGCGTGGCGATCGTCGGTGGGCTGTGGTTTCTGAGCCAGGGGGCGGTGTGATGGAGACGACGGATCGACGGGGTGACCTCGGCCTCGGCGCGCTCGCGGTGGGGATCCTAGGCCTCGCCGTGGCGCTGCAGGCGCGGTGGCTGGGCCGAGATCACCTGCTGCGGGACGGCGATGAGGAGGGCCATGTCGGCGCCGCCGAGCTGTTCTTGCACGATCTCCTCGCCGGAGATGGGTCGAGCTTCTTCGCCCGGCTCCTGTGGCAAGACATGGGGGACTACCCGAGCCTCTACCCCGGCCTCGTCGGGCTCTGGTGGTGGGCGATGGGCGGAGGGCCGCCCGAGGCCGTCGCCGTGCGGGCGGTGAACAGCGTGTTCTTGGGCCTCGCCGGGCTCGGCGTCTTGGGGCTTGGGCGGCGGCTGGGGCTCTCCTGGGGCGCGGCGGCCTTGGCCGGGGCGCTCACCTTGTTTGTGCCGCTCAACCTCGGGCTCTCCCGGGCGTTTATGCCTGAAGGGGCGCTCACGGCGCTCACGGCGCTCACCCTGTGGGCGGCGACGGGGCTCAAGGAGCGGCGCTTCTTGGCCCCGGCCCTGGGCGTCGGCCTGGGCCTGGGCCTCGCCGCGCTCACCAAACAGACGGCGCCCCTGTTTGTGCTGCCGGGCCTGTTCGTGCTGGCGAGGCCGGGGCCTTGGATCATCTGGGCGGCGGTGGGGGCGAGCGTCGCCGCGCCGTGGTGGGTGGTGAACTTTGAGGAGCAGCGCGCCTACGCCGAGAGCTCTGTGCTGTATGAGGTTGAAGGCGGCGCGCTCACCCAGGCGCTGTATTACCCACGGGTCTTGTGGGAGAGCGCCTTGGGGCCACTGTGGGTCATCCTCGCCGTCGTCGCCGCCGTGTTGGCCCTGCGGGAGACGACGACGCGCCGCCTCGCCGTCGTCGCGCTTTGCTGGACCTTGGGGGGCCTGCTCCTGCTCACCCTGATCCCCAAGAAGTACGATCGACTCGCCGCGCCGCTGCTCCCCGGCGTGGCCTTGGTGATCGCCGCCGCGGCCGGGACACGCCCACGATTTGGCCTCGCCGCCGTGGGCTTGGTGGGCTTTGGCGTGTGGAGCTCCGAGGCCGACACGCCGTTCAACACCCCGAGCGAGGCCGAGCGGGCGTTTCACCCCGGCTGCCCCCAGCGCTGGTTACGCCCGCCGTCGCCCGAGGGTGACCTCGGCCTCAACGCCGTGGTGCGCGCTGTCGCCGAGCGACCGCCCACGAGCCTCGCCGTGGTGGGCTCCTTGGACATCCCCTGCGCCGTACAGACGACCTTCCCGTGGGAGCAGCACCTCGGCCCCGCCCTGCGGCGGTCGGGGGTGGACGTGCCCGAGGCGAGCCCCGACGCCGCCGGGCTGGTGATCACGCTGGGGCCCGCAGGGGAGGCGACGGGGGACCCTGTGGTGCCGATCCCCGCGCTGGAGGCCGAGGCCACGCTGCGCTGGCGCTGAGCGGCGCGGCGGGTCGGTCGTGGCGGGGAGGATCCTCAAGGATCCTCCTCAGCGGCCTCCGCGAGACTTTTTTCTGGTGTACTTAAGTAGTATCAGTTAGCATATTTTTCAATAGCGCGGCTCGGCGGCCACGGCTATGGCCCTCCTCGTCCCGAGGGTCGTCTGGTGCCGTCGTTCACCCATGAGTGCCTGATCGAGCTGTTCCGCGCCCGGCCGCTGCTGGCCGCGGAGCTGCTCGGTTGGGCTGGGCTCTTGCGCGTAAACGAGGTGCAGGAGGTGAAGGTCATCGACTCGTCGCTCACCGTGCCCACGCCGACCGAGCTGCGCGCGGACGGCGTGCTCTGGATGACCGGCGGGGAGGACCTCTCGGCGATCTTGGAGGTGCAGCTCCGCCCCGATCCCCAGAAGCGGCAGAGCTGGCCGCTGTACCTCGCCAGCCAGCACGCGAAGCGGCCCGCGCCGTCGGTGATCTTGGTCGTCACCTTGGACGAGGCCACGGCGAGCTGGGCGGCGGCGCCGATCCACCTGGGGCCGGGCTCCGTCGTCACGCCCGTCGTGTTTGGGCCCAAGCAGATCCCGATCTTGCTCGACCCCAAGCTCGCCCAAGAGAACCCTGAAGCCGCCGTGCTCTCCGCTTTGGCCCACGCCAAAGGCCCCGACGCCGCCGAGGTCACCTTCCTCGCGCTGCAGGCCGTCCAGAGCAACCCCTTGCTCAATGAGGACAAGACGGTACAATATACGGAGATGCTCCTCTCTGCCCTCTCGCTGAGCGCGCGGGCGCTCCTGGAGAAACGGATGTACCTCAAGAGCTTCGATCCGCAGACCGAGTATGTGAAGCGTTGGGTCAAAGAGCGCGAGGAGTACATCAACCGGGGCATCGCCAAAGGAATCGCCGAGGAGCTCCCCAAGGCCGTCGCCGCCGAGACCGCGAAGGCACTCGCCGCCGAGCTCCCCAAGGCCGTCGCCGAGGAGCTCCCCAAGGCCGTCGCCGCCGAGCTCCCCAAGGCCGTCGCCGCCGAGCTCTCCCAAGCCCTCGCCGCCGAGACCGCGAAGGCACTCGCCGCGGAGCTCCCCAAGGCCGTCGCCGCCGAGACCGCCCGCACCCAACATGAGGCGGCACGAATGGCCGCCCTCGACATCCTCGCCGCGCGGTTTGGAGAGCCCTCCGACATGCTCTGCGCCCAGGTCAGCGCCCTCAGCGCCGAGCAGCTCGTCCTGCTGCGCCGTCCCTTGGTCACGCTCCCTTCCCTCGACGAGCTGCCCGCCTTGCTCGCCGAGGTTCAGTTGACGCACCCCAGCGGTGGCCCTCCCGCCTGAGCCCGTCCTCTCCTTGGCGTAGTCCGCTGCGCGCCCCCGCAGCACTTTCTTCATTCTGGTCGGTCAAGCTGTGGTAACGTCCTCGGCTCCCCCGAGGTCCACCGACCATGCTCCTCACCCTCACCCTGCTCCTCGCCCCGGCCCAGGCCGCTGACCTCTGGTTTGGCGGCTCTCTCGACGCGGCCTTAGACCTCAGCCCCGGCAGCCTCTCCGCGCCGACCATGGGCGAGGTGGACTTCCGAATGCAGCAAGGGAAGGTCTTTGTGCGGGTGGACGTCGACCTCTGGACCGACCTCGCCTCGCCGAGCCTGCTCCAGCCCTACCCCCCGGAGTGGGCGATGGTTCAGGTCGGCACCGAGGGGCCCATCCTGCGCGCCGGCATCCACAACCCGAACATTGGGCTGGAGGACTGGGACTACCGCAACAACTACATGCCGACCTACTCCAACTACTTCAACGGCGCGAGCCCCGGTCGCCTGCTCGGCGCGGAGTTCGCCTGGCACTTCGAGAACGACGCCGAGGTGTTCGTGTGGGGTGGCTCGGACATGGACTTCGGCTGGACTGAGGGTGAGGTGCTGCCCGAGCCGGTCTGGACGGCGGGTGTCGGCGTCTCCGCCGAGGCCGACCTCTGGTCCACCTGGACGGGCTTCGTGACGTATCCCCAAGACGGCTTCTACGCGCTGTTCTACTCCGGTGAGGTCTACCCCCACGAGCTCGTCACCGTGGCCCTCGACGGCGGCGCCGGCGTCTCGGCGGGCAGCCCCTTCGCCGGGGGCCAGCTCGTCGTCGTCGGGATGCCTGAGGCGACGGTGAACCCGACCGTGCGGGGTGAGGTGAACCTTGACCCCGACCTCGCCTTGGGTTCTTACGCCGACACCGGGGTCTACCGCAGCGCGCTCAGCGCGGGCGGCAAGGTCGCCATCCGCGACTGGCTGCAGGTCATGGCTGAAGGCAAGCTCATGTGGTCGGCCAAATCGGCCCAGATGTCCCCGGGCGTGTTCGTGGCGCTGAACGTGTTCCGCCCCGAGCCCGGCTACTACACCGCCGTCTACGACGAGGAGTGACACAGATGAACCGACTGATCGGCCTGCTGTTTGTCCTGGTCACGCTGTGTTTGCCCAAGCCCGCCGCCGCCCAGGAGACCCCAGCCCAAGGCGCCGCCGCCGCGGAGAGCAGCGGCACCTGGGCCACGATTCAGAAGGACAAACGCCTCATCTGGGGCTCGGACATGGAGGGTGGCGGCCCCTTCATCTTCCCCCGCGAGGACGACCCCGAGCAGGTCACCGGCTTTGAGGTGGACCTCGCTGAGAAGCTCGGCGAGTACCTCCAGGTGACCCCCGAGTTCTCCCAAGGCCAGTGGGACAAGCTCCTCGATCTGCTGCGCGCCGAGAAGGTGCAGCTCGTCATCAACGGCTACGAGTGGTCCCCGGAGCGCGCCGAGCTGTTTGAGGCGTCGATGCCGTACTACGTCTACGCCCTGCAGCTCATGGCGCGGACCGACGACGCCGGGGTCACCTCCTGGGACGACCTCAAGAAGCCCCGCCCCGACGGCGCCTTGATGAAGATCGGCGTGTTGACCGGCTCGGCCTCCCAAGAGGTGATGGAGGAGTACTGCGGCGCGCTCTGTGAGGTGATCGGCTACGACGGCAACACCGACGCCATGCGGGAGGTGGAGACGGGCAAGCTCGACGCCACCCTACAAGACACGCCCATCGCCTCGTTTTATGCGCCGAGCTTCCCCGCCCTGCGCCCCATCGGTGAGCCCGTCGCCCCGGGCTACTACGTCATCTACGCCCGAAAAGGGGACAAGCAGCTCATCCAGGCGGTGAACGAGGCGCTCATCCTCATGCTGCGAAACGGCGAGCTGGAGCGCATCTACAGCCGTTATGGCATCTGGGACAAACAGCAGCAGGAGCTGTTCACCCTCGCCGAGCACGCGAAGTTTTTTGGCTACGAGAAGGCCGCCCAGGTCGAGGTGAACACCGCCGACGCGCCGCTCACCCAGGCTGAAGTCGCGGTGACGAGCACCCGCAAACGCGGCTGGGTCGTGGTGCAAGACTACTTCCCCGTGCTGATCAAGTCCGCCGGGCTCACCGTCGTGCTCGCGGGGCTCTCGTTCCCCTTGGCCGTGTTGGCGGGCATCCTCATCGCCGTGGGTCGCCTGTATGGCCCGGCCTGGGTGCGCCTGCCGCTCACGGCCTACGTCGAGTTTCTGCGCGGCACGCCGCTCATGCTCCAGCTCTACTTCATCTTCTTCTTGTTGCCCGAGCTCGGCGTGAACATCCCGGCCTTCACCACGGCGGTCTTGGGCCTCGCGATCAACTACTCGGCCTATGAGTCGGAGATCTACCGCGCCGGGATCCAGGCCATCCCCGGCGGGCAGATGGAGGCGGCGCTGTCCTTGGGAATGTCGCCCACCCAGGCGATCTTCCGGGTGATCGTGCCCCAGGCGGTGCGGATCGTCATCCCGCCCGTGGTGAACGACTTCATCGCCCTGTTTAAGGACACCTCGGTGTGCTCCGTCGTCACGCTCATCGAGCTGACCAAACGGTTCACCGTCTTGTCGATGAGCACCCAAGCCGTCGTGGAGATGATGCTCATGACCGCGTTTCTGTACCTCGTGATGAGCTACCCGATGTCGCTGATCGCCCGGAACATCGAGAAGCGCCTCGGCGGCTCGGGGGTGAACGTATGATTCACGTCGACTCCCTCTTCAAGCGCCACGGCGAGCTGGAGATCCTCAAGGGCATCTCGCTCACGGTCAACCGGGGCGAGGTCGCGGCGATCATCGGGCCGTCGGGCGGCGGCAAGTCCACGTTCTTGCGCTGCATCAACGGCCTAGAGACCTTCCAGGGCGGCGCCGTGCGCGTCGGCCCCCATGTGCTCTCGGCGAACCTGCACCCGCGCAAAGACGCCGCGCAGCTTCAGAAGGTGCGGAAGGTCGTCGGCTTCGTCTTCCAGCAGTTCAACCTCTTCCCGCACTTGAGCGTGCTCGGCAACCTCATCGAGGCGCCGATGCTCGTGGACAAGGAGCCCAAAGAGGCCGCTGTCGCCCGGGCTGTGGCGCTTCTGGACCGCGTGGGCCTGCTCGCCAAAGCCGAGGCCTACCCCCGTGATCTCTCCGGCGGCCAGCAGCAGCGCGTGGCCATCGCCCGCACCCTGATGATGCGCCCCGAGGCGATCCTGTTCGACGAGCCCACCTCGGCCCTGGACCCGGTGATGGCCAACGAGGTGCTCGGCGTGATCTCCGATCTCGCCCGGGCGGACCAGACGATGATCGTCGTGACCCACTCCATGCGGTTCGCCCGCCAGGTGAGCGATCACGTCCATGTCTTCGCCGGGGGCCACGACGTCGAGTTTGGCCCACCGGACAAGGTCTTCGGCGACCCC
Organism: Pseudomonadota bacterium; assembly: GCA_041160755.1. Classification (GTDB taxonomy): domain Bacteria; phylum Myxococcota_A; class UBA796; order UBA796; family CAJQPC01; genus JADKFE01. The sequence goes on along the minus strand of JBEAVX010000346.1, from coordinate 9,390 downwards.
CAGCACGAGACGACCAAGGCGTTCTTGAAGGAGGCCGGGAAGGACTGAGCCGCCGCGGAGCCGCGGGTCAACCCTCGGGGCCGTCTCCTGCCACGCCGTCCGGGGTCTTGGATGGCGGTGGCGGCTCCACCGGCGCCGAGAGCAGGCGGCGTTTCCAGCGGGGCGTCGGCCGGGTCGTCTTCCCGCCGGAGCGCTTGAACAGGTACGCGTCGATCTCTGCGCCGAAGAGCACGCAGGACGCCGTGAGCTGCAAGAACAGCAGCAGGCCGATCGCCGCGCCTAAGGATCCGTAGGTGGCGCCGAGGTCGGTCACCCGGGTGACGTAGAGCTGAAAGCCTTCAGCCACCGCCACGAAGCCCAAGGTCGCGGTCACGCTGCCCCAGCTCGCCCAACGCCAAGGCAGCGGCGTGTCCGCCGCGACGCGGTAGAGCACGTTCACCAGGAGGTGCAGGGTCAGCAGCACCACGGGCATCCGCAGCACGGTCAAGGTCGAGAGCGTGCCCGTCGAGATGAAGCCGCGCTCGGCCATCATCGTGAACGCCCAGGCGCCGCCGGTGAGCAGAAACACGACGACGAGGCTCACCAAGAGCCCGAGGCCGGTCATGATCGCCGCCATGAGCCGGTCGAGGAGCATGTTGCGCGGCGTCGGCGTCGCGTAGGCCACGTTCACGCCCTGAATCAGGGAGTGCACCGCCTTCTCGCCGCTGTAGACCGCCAGCCCGAAGGCCAAGAGCGCGCGCGGGGCGGAGCGCGCGTCCACCACCCGGCTCAGCTCGGCCAAGAACAGCGAGGCGATGTCCGGCGGGAAGGTCTCGTCGATGACGAGCTGCAGGGTGCGGAGCTGGTCGTCGAGGTGCAGGAGCGTGAGCACGTCGAGGAGCGCGACGATGAACGGCAGCCCCGCGAACAGGAGGTAATACGCCGCCGCTGAAGCGCGCTCAGGGAGGCGATGATTTCCTGTGTTGTTCCACAGCGCGACGACGAGCGCCTTCATGGGGTGAGCGTAACACCAGCCCCGCCGCCCTGAGCCCCAGAGCGCAGAAGACCGCCGAGGGGGCACCCTCGACGGTCTCCAAAGAAGGCCTCACGAGCACCGCTCAGGCGAGCAGGCGCGCCCGGGAGAGCTTGGCCTTCCGCTCCGCGATCTTCCACTCACCGCTGGCGGGGTCTAGGGTGACGAGCTCCTTCTCGGCGACGTCTAAGGCGGCGCGGGCGGCGGCCTTGTCTACGCCGCCGGCCTCCTCACAGGAGGCGGTGAGCAGGATCAGACGATCCGGGCCCGCCTCAGCGAAGCCCTCGCCCACCACGAAGGTGGCGCGCTCGCCGTTGTCGCTGGTGACGATCACCAGCCCCGGCTCAACGACGGTGAGGAAAGGGACGTGGTCAGGCAGCACACCGAACTCACCAAAGAAGCCCGGCGCGCGGACCTCCTTGGCGATGGACTTGTGCGCGACCTGGGTCGGCGTGACGATCTCGACGGCGATAGGCATCGTTTCCTCAGAGAAGCGCCAGGGCTTCGGCTCAGTTCGCGGCGAGCTTCTTGGCCTTCTCGACCACCTCTTCGATGGTGCCCACCAGACGGAAGGCCTCCTCGGGGAGGTTGTCGTACTGACCCGCGAGGATCGCCTTGAACGAGCGGATGGTGTCCTCCAGCTTGACGTACTTGCCGGAGAGGCCGGTGAAGACCTCGGCGACGTGGAACGGCTGGCTCAAGAACTTCTCGATGCGGCGGGCGCGACCGACGATCGCCTTGTCTTCGTCGGAGAGCTCCTCCATGCCGAGGATCGCGATGATGTCTTGCAGGTCCTTGTAGCGCTGGAGGATCTGCTGCACCTGGCGCGCGGTGTTGTAGTGCTCGTCGCCGAGGATGTTCGGGTCCACCAGGCGCGAGGTGGAGTCCAGCGGGTCCACGGCGGGGTAGATGCCCTTCTCGGCGACCTTACGGCTGAGCGTCGTGGTGGCGTCGAGGTGGGCGAAGGTGGTGGCCGGGGCCGGGTCGGTCAAGTCGTCGGCGGGCACGTAGACGGCCTGCACCGAGGTGATCGAGCCCTTGTTCGTCGTGGTGATGCGCTCTTGGAGCATGCCCATCTCGGTGCCCAAGGTCGGCTGGTAACCGACGGCGCTGGGCATACGACCGAGGAGCGCGGACACCTCGGAGCCGGCCTGGGTGAACCGGAAGATGTTGTCGACGAACAGGAGCACGTCCTGGCCGTCCACGTCGCGGAAGTGCTCGGCGATGGTGAGCGCGGAGAGGGCCACGCGGGCGCGGGCGCCGGGGGGCTCGTTCATCTGGCCGTACACCAGGGCGGCCTTGCTGCGGTCGTTGTCGCCGGGGAAGATCACGGCGTTGGCGCCGCCCTCTTGCATCTCGTGCCAGAGGTCGTTGCCCTCGCGGGAGCGCTCGCCGACGCCGGCGAACACGGAGAGACCGCCGTGGTTCTTGGCGACGTTGTTGATGAGCTCCATGATGAGCACGGTCTTGCCGACGCCCGCGCCGCCGAAGAGGCCGATCTTTCCGCCGCGAGAGTAGGGGGCGAGGAGGTCGATGACCTTGATGCCCGTCTCGAACATCTCGACCTGGGTGGACTGCTCCATGAAGGTCGGGGGCTGGCGGTGGATGGGCTTGTACTCGTCCGCCACCAGGGGGCCGAGCTCGTCCACGGGCTCACCGATGACGTTCATGATGCGGCCCAGCACCTTCTTGCCGACGGGCATGGCGATGGGCTTGCCGGTGTCGGTCACCACGTCGCCGCGGCGGAGGCCGTCGGTGGTGTCCATCGAGATGCAGCGGACGGTGTTCTCGCCCAGGTGCTGCGCGACCTCGATGACGAGGTTGCCCTCGACGTCGTTGATGAACTTGTTGCTGAGGCGGAGGGCGTTGTAGATGGGGGGGAGCTCACCGGTCGTGAACTCTACGTCCACGACGGGGCCCGTCACCTGCTTGACGCGACCGAGGTTGGCGGCCATGAAAGGCTCCTGCGAGTCGGAGATTGAAGAAGAGGATCAGATGGCTTCGGCGCCGGACACGATCTCGATGAGCTCTTTGGTGATCGCCGCCTGACGGCCTCGGTTGTATTCGAGGGTCAAGGAGGTGATCAGCTCACCCGCGTTGCGCGTGGCGTTGTCCATCGCGGCCATTCGCGCCGCGTGCTCGCCAGCCTCGGTGTCGAGGAGCGCCTGGAGGAGGATGGTGCGGAGCTGCATCGGCAGCAGGATGTCCAAGAGACGCTGACCGTCGGGCTCGTACTTGTACTCGACGCTGCTGGCCGCGGCGTCTTTGCCGCCCGCCGCGACGGCGAGGGGCAAGATGCGGGTCACCGTAGAGACCTGGGTGCCCGCGGACTTGAAGTAGTTGTACGCGAGCCAGACCTCATGCACGTCCCCGGCGGCGTACTCCGTCGAGAGCTGATCCGCGAGGTCGGCGGCGGCCTCGGCGTAGCGTGAGTTGGGCAGGTCGGTCACGGAGCTGACGATGTTGTAGTTGCGGCGGCCAAAGTGCCCGCGCGCCTTCTTGCCGAAGGTGCGCAACGACACGACCTTGCCCGCCTCCCGCTCCTTCTCGACGTGGCGCTCCAGCTTGCGGAAGACGTTGCCGTTGAAGGAGCCGCAGAGGCCACGGTCAGAGCCCATGACGACGACGAGCACCTTCTCGACCTGCTCGTGCTGGGCGAGCAGGGGATGGGTGATGTCGTCTCCGGCGGCGGCGGCCACACGACCGAGCACACGGGAGAGGGACTCTTGGTAAGGCCGCGCGGCGACGGCACGATCCGTCGCCCGCTTGAGCTTCGCGCCGGAGACCATCTTCATGGCCTTGGTGATCTGTCGGGTGTTTTTGACCGACTGGATCCGGCGCTTAATGTCGCGGAGAGAGGCCACAGCGGGCTCCTTGAGCGAGTGTCCCGAGGGAGAAGATCAGGCCTTCCACACCGACTTGAAGTCGCGGATGGCCTGGATGATCTTGGCCTTGTCCATCTTCTTCTCGTCGCCAGCCTTCACCTTGCCGGACTCGTCCTTGCGCTGGAAGCCCGCGTTGAGCTTCTCGCGGAACTCGTCGAGGAGCGCCTTCTGGTTGGCCTCCAGGTGATCGCGCAGCGCGGCGGCGAAGGCGACGGTCTTGGCGACGGGGATGTCGTTGCAGATGCCCTCCAGGCCCGCGATGACCTGGATGAGCTGCATCTCCACGGGCATCGGCAGGTACTGGGGCTGCTTGAGCAGCTCCACCATGCGGGCGCCTTGGGTGAGCGTCTTCTGGGTGGAGGCGTCGAGGTCGGAGCCGAACTGGGCGAAGGCCGCGAGCTCACGGTACGACGCGAGGTCCAGGCGGAGCGTACCGGCGAGCTCCTTCATGCACTTGACCTGGGCGTTGCCGCCGACGCGGGACACCGAGATGCCGACGTTCACCGCGGGCCGCACGCCCTGGAAGAACAGGTCGGACTCCAAGAAGATCTGACCGTCGGTGATCGAGATGACGTTCGTGGGGATGTACGCGGAGACGTCACCGGCCTGGGTCTCGATGATCGGGAGCGCGGTGAGCGAGCCGCCGCCGCGGGCGTCGTTCATCTTGGCGGCGCGCTCCAAGAGCCGGCTGTGCACGTAGAACACGTCGCCAGGGTAGGCCTCACGACCGGGCGGGCGGCGGAGCAGCAGGGAGAGCTGGCGGTACGCGGCGGCCTGCTTGGAGAGGTCGTCGTAGATGACCAGCGCGTGCATGCCGTTGTCGCGGAAGTACTCGCCGATGGTGCAGCCCGCGAAGGGCGCGAGGTACTGCAGCGGCGCCGGGGCGGCGGCGGGGGCGGAGACGACGGTGGTGTACTCCATCGCGCCGTAGCGCTTGAGGCGCTCGACCACCTGGGCCACCGTGGACTGCTTCTGGCCGATCGCCACATAGATGCAGTGCATCTTCTGCTTGGGATCGTCCTTGAAGTTCCGCTGGTTGATGATGGTGTCGATGGCGATGGCCGTCTTGCCGGTCTGACGGTCGCCGATGATCAGCTCGCGCTGGCCACGGCCGATGGGGATCATCGTGTCGATGGCCTTGATGCCCGTCTGCATGGGCTCATGCACCGACTTGCGGGGGATGATGCCCGGCGCCTTGATCTCGATGGGGCGCATGTTCTCTTGGGGGATCGGGTCGCCGCCGTCGATGGCGCGACCGAGGGCGTCCACGACGCGGCCCAAGAGCGCGGGGCCCGTGGGCACGGAGACGATCTGGCCCGTGCGGCGCACGGTGTCGCCCTCGTGGCAGACGCGGTCATCGCCGAAGATGGCGGCGCCGACGTTGTCTTCCTCCAAGTTGAGCGCCATGCCGACGAGGCCGCCGGGGAACTCCAGAAGCTCACCGGCCATGACGTTCCGCAGGCCGTGGATGCGGGCGATGCCGTCGCCGACGGAGAGGATCGTGCCGGTCTCGGCCACGGAGACCCGTGCGTCGTAGTTCTTGATCTGGGCTTTGAGGATCTTGGAGATCTCTTCTGCGCGGATGTCCATGAGCGAGGCTCCAGGAAGGTCGGAGAGAGGGGATCGGGCGGGCGGCCGCTTCGCGGCTCAGGCCTCGCCACCGAGAGAGAGGTTGGCGGAGAGGAGCTCTTGCCGGAGGGCGTCGAGGCGAGAGCGGACGGAGCCGTCAAAGACGCGGCCTTCTACCTCGGCGATCACGCCGCCGAGGATCGAGGCGTCGATGCGCTCCGTGAGGATGACTTCTTTGCCCACAGACGCGGAGAGCGCCTGGCGCACGGACTCTTTGAGACCGTCGGAGAGGGGCATCGCCGTGGTGACCTTGGCCCGCACCCGGCCCGACTGGGCGTCGGCGAGGCGAAGGTAGGCGTCGAGCACCAGGGGCAACATCCCGGCGCGGCCCTTCTCCAGGACGATGCGCAGGAAGTTGGCGACGGTGACGCGCAGGTTGAGGATCGCGAGCACGTCGTTGAGCACCGCCATCCGCTCCTCGGGGGAGAAGCCGGGGTGCGCCAGCGCCGGGAGCAGGGGGCTCTCGCGGTCGGTCAGCAAGGTGTAGACGCGGAGCACGTCGGAGGAGGTGTGCTCCAGAGCGCCCTCTTCAGCGGCGAGCTCCACGAGGGCCCGGGCGTAACGCTCGGCGGTGGTGATGTCAGCCATGAGCGACGGTCTCCTTCTTCGCGTCCTGGTTGACGACGTCGAGGAACTCGCGGGCGAGGCGGGACTGGTCGTCGCCGGTCATGCGGGCCTGGAGGAGCTCTTCAGCGATGCGCACGGCGAGCTCGGCGGCGTCTTGTTGCAGGCGGACCCGGGCGCGGGCCGTCTCGTCGCGGATGATGCGCTCGGTGTTGTTCTTCGTGAGCTCGACGTCGCGCTTGGTGCGCTCGGCGATGTACTCGGCCTCACGCTCGGACTCGGCGACCCCTTCGGCGCGAAGGGTGGCGAGCTCGGCCACGAAGCCGTCGAGGCGGGCCTGAAGCACGTCGAACTGCGCCTGGGCCTCGGCCTTCGCGCGAACGGCGTCGTCGAGCTCGGTGCGGATGGCGAGGGTGCGGTTGCGCACGGCGTCGTTGATCGCGCCCCGGGCGACGAAGAACAGGCCGGCGACGAGGATGACGAAGTTGACCGCGTGCAGGGCGATCTTGTCGAAGGGGATGCCGCCGCCGTGCTCACCGCCCGCCGCGAAGGCCACGGAGGGGAGCAGGAGGGAGCAGATGAGGGCGCTGGCGAGGCGGTTCATGGTTCCTCCTCAAGCCGAGATGGTGCGGCCGAGCACCTTGCTCGCCGCGTCGTTCGCGATCATGCGGGAGAGGCGCTCAAGCTCTTGGCTGGCCAGCTCGGCCTCGCCGGAGATGACCTCGACCGCGTCGTGAAGGCGCTTGTCGTTCTCTTTGCGGGCCTGGGCGATGCGCTCGTCGCGCTCGGTCAACGCGGCCTTGCGGCGGGTGGCGCGCACCTCGGCCAGCTCACCGCGCGCGACGTTCAGCCGGCTCTCGACCTCTTGGGCGGCGCGCTCAGCGCTCTGCACGAGGCGAGCCGCCTGCTCCTTCGCGCCCACCGTCGCCTGATGCCGGTCCTCTAAGTAGGCCAACATCGGCTTGAACAGCAGGGCGTTCAACATCGCCAGCGTCGCCAAGAAGGGCACGAGCTGGATGAGGATGAGGTAGGGGTCGGGGGTGAGGGACATCCCCGTGGCGGCGTGGGCCGCGGGGACGATGAGCAGAAGAGCCAAGGTCATGCTGCGCTCGTGGAGGGGGGCAGACTGCGCTGGGCAAGCTCAGCGTGGGGCTCGGCATGACCCCTCACAAGATGTGAGGAAGCGGGCTCGTCGGGCCACCTGAGCGAAGATTTCGAGGGGCGACGGTTGTAACCCACCCCCTCCCCCCAGGCAACCGTTGGCGGCGGCGTGATCTTTTTACAGCTCGATCTGAAGCCGCAGGGCGGCGTCGGCCCAGATCCAGGTGGCCACGCGCAGGGCGTCTTCGCTCAGGGTCTGGCCCCGGTGGGCGTTGACGTGGGTGCGGAGGCCGAGGGTGATCCCCGGGCTCAGGAGCACCTCGGCGCCGAGGCCGACCCGTCCGCCGACCCCGCCGATGCGGCTGCGGGTGGCCCGGGCCTCTTCAGCGGCGTCTTCGGCCTCTTGTTCGCCGAAGGCGGCGCTGCGCACGCTGGCGAGGGGGATCACGCCGGAGACGCCGACGCCCCACCACGCCGTCGCCGCGCCGGTCTGCCGGGGCAAGAGGTAACGCTGCATGTCGAGCGCCGGGCGCACGCCGCCCATCGCCGTCGTCTCGCGGGACTCCAAGGTCCAGCTCACGTCGGTGGAGCGGGCCACCCCCAACGAGAGGAGCCAGGCGGTCTCGTCGCCCTGGAGGCCGCCGTAGGCCGTGAGCGCCGGGCGCAGGGCCCCGTCGAACTCCCCGGCGAGGGTGCCGGTGAGCTGGTCCTCGGCGACCCAGACGAGGTCCGCCCGGGAGGTGGGCACCCAGTCTAGGCCGAGGACGTAGTGGCGATCCACCGGCGCGGCGGGCGCGGCGGCGGGATCGGCGGCGAGGGCAGGGGAGATCAGCCCGAAGGAGAGGAGGATCGATCCGGCGGCGAAGAGCATCGGCGCATCATAGCCTAGCCGGGACGCCTGGGCGCGGCGGGCTACATTGCCGCAAAGTGAGGCGCGTATGGTCATCCTCTCCGTCACCGCCGAGGGCTTCGCTGAGCTGGCCCCGACGCCGATCACCGGCTTGGGCCGCGTCGTCATCGTCGGCGGGCCGCCCCGATCCCGCGAGGCCTTGGCCTTGGCCGTTGAGCTGGGCCTGGGCGCGCTCGACGCCGAGACCTGCCGCCTCGCCTTCGCCCGGCTGGGCGCCGCGCCGTCCGTGGAGCCCGACGCCACCGGCGCCCCGGCCTCGGTCCTGCTCGGCGAGCCCGCGCGCCTCAAGCCGCTCCTCTCTAGCCACGGCCAGGCCACGCTGAAGATCAGCCTCACCCTCTCCGTGGATCCGCCGCTGTTCGGCCTCTTGCGGGAGCTCGCCGCCCGAGACCCACGCCTCGTCACCGCCCTGGCCGACGAGGACGCCAAGCTCACCCTGCGCGTGGGCTACGCCTTCTCCGCGGAGCTCGCCTCGGTGAGCCCGGCCCTGTTCTCGATTCATCTCGGCGAGCTGAGCCTCCGCCCCAACGAGGACAAGAGCCCGGCCTTCGACGCCTTGGTGCGCTCGCTCCGTGGCCGCGTCCGTGGCCGAGGCCCCCTGGAGCTCGACCTCCACGCCCTCGCCCGCGCCGAGCGCGCCGCCGAGCCGCGCCACCGCGAGGGCGTGCGCCAGCTCCGCGCCGCCTTGGCCGCCCCGCCGTTCAGCCTGGGTGAGCTGGCGCTGGTCGCCCAGGGTGACCTGCTCTGGGCGGGCTTCGGCCCGACGCTGTGCCCCGCCGAGGCCCACGGCCCCGGCGCCTTGGACGCCTTGGGCCTCGCGGCCACTCTGCTCGTCGACCCGGCGGAGATCAACGTGCTGCGTCGCCCCGAGGCGCTGTCCGACGATCCCGCCGCCTTGCTCCGTTGGCTCCGGGCCCAGGCTGAAGGCTCCGGCGGCGTGGAGCAGCTCTTCTTGATCGGCAGCCCCGAGCCGACGGTCCTCGTCGGCCCGCCCGCCCCGGCCTCGGATCGTGCCCTGCGGTGGGCGGCCCGGTGAGGCCCGACCCGCCGAGCCTGCGCCCGGCCCGCGGCGTGTGTCTGCGCTGCGGCTCGTTCAAAGATCGCGCGATGGGCTCCTGCCCCGCCTGCGGCCACCGCCCCGAAGGCGACGAGCGCCTGCAGGCCTGGCTCGTGAGCCGCCACCACCTCAGCGACGACGAGATGGCCGCCGCCGCCGAGCGCATCGGCGCCGGGGAAGAGCTGCGCCCGCCGCCCGAGCTCCTCGACCTCGCCGAGCGCAACCTCTACCC
>JBEAVX010000322.1:0-11905 GCA_041160755.1 Pseudomonadota bacterium | reverse complement strand
CGGGTGAGGCGCAGGGGCTCGGCGAAGAACTCGTTGGCCACCATGAGCACGAGCATCGCCACCAAGAACAGGCCTGTGCGGCCAAACGACGCGCTCTTGAAGTAGAAGACGACGTAGGCGCTGTAGAGGCCGCCGTAGAAGAACTGGATGAGCCAGTCCACCCAAGAGAGCTTGGGCGTGAGCCGGGGCCAAGCCGGGGGATCTCGCTGGGCCCAGGTGTGCACGACGAGCAGGGCGCCCAAGGCGAGCAGGTAGCCGAGCAAGATGAGGTTGTCGGTGAGCTTGTCGATGCGGCTCAAGGTCGCCGAGTCCCAGACGAAGCCGCCGAAGAACGCGATCAGCGGCAGCTGGGGCTCGATTCGGGCCTTGAGCGCGGCGAAGCGCGCGGGGGGCGGCGCCTCGGGCGTCGGCGCGCTGGCCGTCGGGACAGGAGCCGTCGGTTCACTCGGCGTCGGCGTCGGCTCTGGCGTCGGGGCGCTCACGCCGGGCTCATCGGTCGAAGACATCAAGCCCCACTCGCTCGGCCCACTCGGTGCGCAGCACACCGCGCGGATCGGCGCGGCGGCGTAAGGCGGCGAAGCGGCTCAGCCGATCTTGGCCCCAGGCCCGCTGCACGTCTTGGGGGCGCAGGACCGAGTCTTTCGCCGGGTAAAAGCGGCCTCCGGCCTCGGTCACCACGTCCGAGAGCTCCCCGCAGAGGCGCCACAGGTCGGCCTTGTTCGTGGCGGTGACGGGGAAGTCCATCGCCAAGGAGTAACCGTCGAGCGCGTGGGGCAACAAGACGCGGTCGGGGCGGTACCGCTTGAGCACGCCGAGGTAACTCACGATGCCCGCGCGCTGGGTGCGGCGCAGGAGCTCGGTGAGCACGGGCAAGGCGACCTCTTTGGGCACAAACGGCTGGTACTGGATGAAGCCGCCCGGCGCGTAGCTCTGGCGGAACTCGGGGACGTAGTCGAGCAAGAAGTGAAACGCCGCGTGGCCTTGGAGGTAAGGTTTGGTGGAGCCGACGACCGAGGCCGCGTACTTCACCAGGTTGACGGCCTGCATCCCGAGGTTGAACGAGAACAGCTTGAGCAGCTTGGGCACCACGGACTTGGGCACGCCCATGATGTGCCCAGGCAGGTCTTGTCTCGCCGGGTCCAACATCGCCACGCCGTCGGGGTCTTCGCCGTCGTGCAGGTACGTCGCCCGGTGAATCTGGGCCCGGCCCAAGCCCGCGCCGGACGTGATGCAGTCCACCCAGCTCACGAGGTAGTCGCTGTCTTGGGTGTGCTGCTCGAAGCGCTCCAGCTGGGACTGCAGCGTCGGCGTGTGGAACTGCTGCACCTTGAGGCGCCCGGAGTACACCCGCTTGAGCTGGAGCTTGATCCGGGTGACGACGCCCAACATGCCGAAGCCGCCGAGCACCCCGAAGAACAGCTCCGGGTCGCGGGTGGGCGAGAGCGTGACGTGCTCGCCGCCGGGGGTGATGAGGTCGAGCTCCAGGACGTGATCGCTGATCCCGCCCATGCGGAAGTGGTTCTTCCCGTGGATGTTCATCGCGACGCAGCCGCCCAAGGTGGGCCAGGCCGTGCCCGAGACGACGGGGGGCCACCAGCCGTCGGCCAGGGTGCGGGTCCAGAGCTCGCGGATGGTGAGCCCGGGCTCGGCCTCGATCACGCCCCGCTGGGCGTCCCACGAGAGCACGCGGCCCATGTGGCGCATGTCGAGGATGAGCCCGCCGCCGTTGAGCGCCGCGTCGCCGTAGCTGCGCCCCGAGCCGCGCATCCCCAAGCGGATGCCCTCTTCGCTCGCCCGGCTGAGCACCGCGGCGACGTCCTCCACGGTGCGCGGCTGCACAAACGCCGAGACCGACCGCTGGCAGAAGCCGAAGCCGTCAAAGACCTTACGCGGGGACTGGGCGAGGGGGCGGGGTGGCATCAGATGTTCGTCTTGGTGAAGACAAACGACGGGACATTTCGCACCACGAACATGATCGGCCGCCAGATCGCGGGCACAAACGCCTCGGTGGCGCCGCCCTCTAAGGCGCTGATGATCTCGTCAGCGGCGCGGTCAGCGGGGATCATCAACGGCAGCTTGAGGCCTTCAGTCATCGGGGTCTGAACGGGCCCGGGCTTGATCGTGACGACACGCACGCCGTAGCGGGTGAGGCGGTTCCGCATCGCCTCAAAGTACGCCGTGAGCCCGGCCTTGGACGCGGTGTACACCGGGCTGCCCCGGCGGCCACGCTCCCCGGCGACGGACGAGACGCCGCAGAGCACCCCGGCCCGGGCCGCCTCAAAGTGGGCCGCGGCGAGGTTGGACCACTGCACCGCCGCGAGGAAGTTCACCTCGATCATCTGGCGGTCTTTGTCGAAGTTGTACTCGCTCTCTTCCACGGCGGGCATGACCCCGGCGTTGTAGATGAAGAGGTCGAGGCCGCCCAGGTCGTCGAGGACGCGGTCAAAGAGCGCCGGGGTGGCGGCGTAGTCGAGCACGTCTCCGGCGTAGGGCAGCACCCGGCCGCTGGACTGCGCGGCCAAAGCGTCGAGCTCGGCCTGGCGGCGGGCGACGGCGGCGACCTTCGCGCCCGTCCCCGCGAGCTTGAGCGCCAGGGTGGCGCCGATGCCGGACGAGGCGCCGACGATGAGCACGCGGGGGAAGGCCGTAGACATGCAGGACTCCTACAGGACCGCTACAGGTTAGCCCGGCGCGGCCTTCGGGGAAACGGCCCGGGTGAGGCGATCCAGGGCGGCGCGGGCCTCGCTCGGCCAGAGCAAGGCGAGGTAGTAGCTCATCGAGATGAACGAGAACGGCCCGACGTTCATCAGGGCCTCGATGCCCAGGTGCATCCCGACGCCAAAGACGGCGAACATCCCCCGTAACGGCAGACGCCGGGCGAGGGTTGAGAGCCGACCTTCAGGCCAGCGCCGGGCCCAGAGCCCGACGAGCAGAAGGGGCGAGCCCAGCTCAAAGAGCCACACCGCCGCGGTCATCACCTGGGTCAGCGGGTAGATCCAGGCCACCCAGGCCATGTCGGCGCGGTGCCAGGTGGGCTGCTGGAGGATGTAGTACAGCGCCGAGAAGCCGCCGAAGGGCGTCCAGTAGTTCGAGACCTTCTGCGCCCCGGTGCTCCAGTAGACGAGCACGAGCTGAAACAAGAACAGCCGCCGGGGGATCGCCAGGATGGTCGTGTCGTCGCGCCAGCGCCCGGTGCGGTGGTAACAGTCCATGGACAGGGTGCGGGTGGCGTCGCCGAGGACGAGCAGCCACAAGGCGTTCGTGAGCAAGGCGTCGTAGCTGCCCCCGGCGCTGCCGTTGAGATCCGTGAGCTCCTGGATCGCCTTGAGCGCGACGAAGGCCGGCAGCCGCCCGCCGAGGCCGAGGGTCACGAAGAGGCCCGAGACGAGGCCCAAGGCGACGCCGCCCCAGACCGTCGCCGGGGTGACGCCGATGATCCCGTAGAGGAAGCCGTGCCCGGCCACCTCGCGGTAGCCGCCGTTCGCCGCGTCGAGCCACAGAAACGGCACGAGGTCATGCGCGACGACGGTGGTGATCGTGCCGATCACCGCGAGGCCCAAGGCGATCCGCAGCAAGGCCAAGGTCTCGCCGGTCTCGCGCTCTTGCACCCAGTTGACCCAGCGCGTCCAGCGCCCTGGCGCGCTCACGGCGCCGTCCGCAGCGGCACGGTGAGCACCTCGACGTAGCGGCCATCGGGGGCTTTCCCGGCCCGGGTGTCCTCGGGGGAGAGCGTCTGGTACTTGTAGAACCGGGCGCGGAAGGTCGTCGCCTGGGGGAAGTCTAGGGCGGCCTCTTTGGCGAGTCGGCGCACAAACATCTCGTACTGTTTGCGGTACGGGCGCCAGGAGAAGCGGAAGATCAAGGAACGAACGCGGTCGTGGTCGAGCCAGCGGCCGCGCCAGGTGGCCTCAGCGTCGCGCTCTTTGTACACCAGCCGCCAGGTCTCGCCCTCCCGCACGTCGAGCTCCAGCCGCGCGGGGAAGCGGTGGGGCGCGACGAACATGCGCCAGGCCTGGGTCGTCCCAGCGTGCTTGTAGTAGGGCTTAAACGGCGTGAGCACCTGATCCCGGCGCTCCATGAAGTCCTTCGCGAAGTCCCAGAGGTGGTCCTCCAGCTGGGCGGTGGTGCCGTCCCAGCCCCAGCCGTTCAGCCGCACGCGCCACGCGTCAAACTCGGCCTGCACCGTCGGGTCTTTCCAGGTCGAGCGGCTCATGCCGCCGCCCGGCGCGGGCAGGGCCTGGAGCGTGATCGCCAGCAGGTGCGCCGCGACGAGGAGCGCCAGGAGGTTGGCCTTGAGGCGCTCCACGTCAGCGGACCTCAGGCCTTGGGGCCGAAACGGATGGCGCCGTTGGGCAAGAAGTAGAGGATGTCCATCGACCCGCCGGTCACCGTGGGCTCATGCCACGAGCCCGAGGGGTAGACCGTCCAGCCCGGGGGCCGCCCGTCGAACAGCGGCTCGCCGGAGACGGGGAAACACAGGTCCACTTCGCCGAGGCCGTGCTCATGGCCGGGGCCCACGACGTCGTTCATGTGCACGACGTCGATGGAGAACGGCTTGGTGATGAGGTCTGTCGGCTTCGAGAGCCGGGAGTAACGCACGCCGTTCGCCTCCCGGTCACACAGCCAGCCCGCCTCGACGCCGGCGCGCACGAGCTTCCGAAGCTCGGTCAAGGCGTGGCCATTGAGCGGATAGTAGTAGTTTAGGAGGCGCAGCGCGTCGTTGGGGTCGTCGATGTGTACGCCTCGGACGGCGTTGAGCACAGGCTCGATGGCGTAGAGCAGGGCCTCACGATCAGTCATGCGCACCTCATGGGGACGCTGAGCATGACAAGAAGCGCGCTCAAGCGCAAGCCTCTTGGGCGTCTACTCTTCAGGAGGCCAGGTGAGCGCCGAGCCATCCGCCCCGTGGCGGGCCTGGGCGGCGAGCACGAGCTCATCGAGCGTCATCTCCCCGGTGGCGCGCGGCTTCTCCCACAACAGCTCGATGGTGGGCTCGGCGTCGGCGGCGGCGGCATCGGGCGGCGTCGCGGCGGGCGCCTCGGTGGAGACGACGACCTTCGCCGGGCGAATCACCCGGCCGTTGAGGCGATAGCCTCGGCCATGCTCTTTGAGCACGACGCCCGGCGCGACCCCTGGCGCGGCGGCGGTGTCGATGGCCTCGTGCAGCGACGGGTCAAAGGGCTGACCTTGGGCGTCGTAGCGCTCCAGGCCATGCCGGGCGAGGGCCTGGCTGAGCGTGGCGTGGATGAGGCGCACCCCTTGGGCGAGGGGGCCGTCGGCGAGGGTGTCGAGCGCGCGATCGAAGTCGTCTAAGGCGGGCATGAGCGCGGCGATGACCGACTCGGCGGCGAAGCGGCGGTCGTCCTCGGCTTGGCGGCGCACCCGGGAGAGGGTGGCCTCACGCTCCTCGATGGCCTGCTGGCTCGCCCGCTGCTGGACCTGGAGCTGCTGACCTTGGGCCTGAATCTGGGCTTGGGCGGTCTGAAGCTGCGTCCACAGATGGGCGGCGCCTGCGCAGGCGGCGAGGGCGAGGATCCAACCGATCGCGGCGATGATCTCCATACGCTCAAGTTAACCCACGACGCCGCCGATCGTGCGGGCCGTCGTCGCCGGGGCGATCACGGGTAGGGCGTGGGCAGCGCGGCCTCGATCTGGGCGTCGGTCACGCTGGTGCCGACGACGAGGATCTCCGCGCCCGGTCCGAGGAGGACGTAGCTCGGGCGGCTGCGGTCTCCGGGGTCATACCGTCTGTCTTCGGTGCCGCCGGGATCCGAGAGCACCGGGAAGGTGAGCCCATAGAAGGTCGCCCAGGCCATGAGGTCAGCGGCCGTCGGCACACGGTAGGCCGTGGTCTCCGAGTAGAGCCCAAGCGCGATGAAGCCGTAAGCGCCGTACTTGTCTTGGCGGGTCTGAAGGTCGGCGACCGCCGACTGGCAGCGGGGTCACCAGAAGGTGCCAAAGTCCAGCAAGACCACCTTGCCGCAGAAGTCGTGGAGCTTGACCTTGTCGCCGTGCTGGTCGGTCAACGAGAAGTTGGGCGCGATCTTGCCGACGGTGGTGCCCGAGGGGGTGATGGAGCCGCGGCAGGCGTCGATCTCCCAGCCGCCGGTGTAGGGCTTGTCCGTGGCGTCGCTGGGGTCGGTGTTGCCGAGCACCTCCACCCCGTCGCTCGCGCCGTCGCCGTCGCTGTCCGCTCGCAGCGGGTCGGTGCTGTGCTCGGTGAGCTCGTCGCCGTCCGAGAGGCCGTCGGCGTCGGTGTCGGCGAGGAGCGGATCGGTCCCGGCCTGGGCCTCCTCGACCTCGTTGAGGCCGTCTTCGTCGCGGTCCTCACCGCCCTCGAAGCCGTCGCAGTCGCCGTCGATGCCGTCGTCCGCGCGCTCGACGTTGCCGGGGAAGGCCTGGGCGTTGGTGTCGTCGCAGTCTTCACAGGCCACGACGCCGTCGGCGTCGGCGTCGTCTCCGCCGATGGAGCCGTCGCAGTTGAGATCGGCGGCGACGTCGCAGTCCTCGGGCGCGCCGGGGAACGCCGCGGGGTTTTGGTCGTCGCAGTCGCCGCCGGTCGCGGCGCTGCCCGCGGGCGCCTCACAAGACACGGCGACGATGACCCCGTCGCCGAAGCCGTCGCCGTCGAGGTCGCTCTGCCAGCTCGTCGCGTCGGTGGCGTCTTCGTCTACCTCACCGTCGCAGTCCTCATCGCGGCCGTCACAGGTCTCGGTGAGGCCCGGGGCCACGGTGGGGTCGGCGTCGTCGCAGTCGAGCGCCGCTGGGGCGCCGTCGCCGTCGGCGTCGATGGCCTCGACGGGCGCGGAGTCCGACGTGTCGCTCCCCGGGGAGTCGCCGGTGCCGTCTTTGTCGCCGCAGGCCGAGAGCAGCGCGAGGAGGGCCGGGAGCGCGGCGGGGAAGGGGAGGGTGCGCATCGAAGGGCCGGTTGAAGGGGTACAATGCCGGTTCGCCATGAGTCGGGCGAGGTTGCTCTGCCCAGGAGAGAAAAAGTGCGCTTGTGGCCCCGGTCAGACCGTTGGAGGGGGCTGGGGTAAGATCGGCCTTCAGGAGACCTCATGCTCAAGATCATCGGCGCTGGATTTGGTCGCACAGGCACCTTGTCGCTCAAGACGGCGCTTCACCAGCTCGGTTTCCCCTGCTACCACATGGAGGAGCTGTTCAAGCACCCCGAGCACCTGCCCTATTGGGACACGGCCTCACGGGGCCAGCCGACGGACTGGGACAAGCTCTTTGAGGGCTACACCGCGACGGTGGACTGGCCCGGGGCGAAGTTCTGGCGGGAGCTCTCGGAGCGTTACCCAGAGGCCAAGGTGGTGCTGACCGTGCGCAGCCCGAAGAGCTGGTACCAGTCGGCCTCGGAGACCATCTTCACGGTTGGGCGGAGGTTCCCGGTGAGCGTCATCGCGCGGCTGATCCCCCCGACGAACCGGATGATGCCCCTCGTCGAGCGCATCGTGCACGCCACCTTCGACCACCGCCTCGAAGACGAGGCCCACTGCGTCGCGGTGTTTGAGCGGCACATCGAGGAGGTGCGCCGGGTCATCCCCGCCGAGCGGCTCTTGGTGTTTGAGGTGAAGCAGGGCTGGGGTCCGCTGTGCGCGTTCTTGGGGGTGCCCGAGCCCTCAACGCCCTTCCCCAACGTGAACGACACGGCGGAGTTCAAAAAACGAATCCAGACGATGAACATCATCTCTTGGGCGCTCCTGCTGTTGCCCTTCGAGCTCTTGGCGCTCATGACGTACATGGGCTGGGCGCTCTTGAGATGACCGGGTACGCTGGGTCCAACGCGCGGCCTCTCCCTGCGCAGGAGCCACGATGAACACCCCCGCCCGTGACGTGAACGAGTCTGAGCGCCTCATCGAGCTGGTGCGTGCCTCTGTCATCGGCGACGACGCGGTCATCGAGGGGCCCTACGGCCCGCGCCGGGTGACCTACGCCGACTACACGGCCTCCGGGCGCAGCCTCAGCTTCATCGAGGACTTCATCCGCCACGAGGTGATGCCGCTCTACGCGAACACCCACACCGAGACCTCGGGCACCGGGCTCCAGACCACACGTTTTCGGGAGGACGCCCGCCAGATCATCAAGCGCGCCGTCGGCGGCGACGAGCGGGACGCGGTCATCTTCTGCGGCTCCGGCGCGACGGGCGCGATTCATAAGCTCGTCGAGTGCCTGAACCTGCGCATCCCCCACAACCTCGACCTCCGTTACGGCCTCAGCCAACACATCCCCGCCGACGAGCGCCCCGTCGTGTTCATCGGGCCGTACGAGCACCACTCCAACGAGCTCCCGTGGCGCGAGTCGATCTGCGACGTGGTGACGATCCCTGAAGACGCCGACGGGCGCGTCGATCTCAAGGCGCTGGAGGACGCGCTCACCCGCTTCGCCGCGCGGCCGCTCAAGATCGGCAGCTTCTCGGCGGCGTCGAACGTCACCGGCATCGGCAGCGACACTCGGGCCATCGCCTCGCTGTTGCACCGCCACGGCGCGTTGAGCTTCTGGGACTTCGCCGCCGCCGGGCCCTACGTCAAGATCGAGATGAACATGCGGGATGAGCTGCCCGACGGGCACCTCGTCTACAAAGACGCCGTGTTCTTGTCGCCGCACAAGCTCATCGGCGGGCCGGGCACCCCCGGCGTGCTGATCGTGAAGCGCAACATCTTGACCAACCGTGTGCCCGCCGTGCCCGGCGGCGGCACCGTGGCCTACGTCAACCCCCAAGAGCACCGTTACCTCGACGACCCGGAGCACCGGGAGGAGGGCGGCACTCCGGCCATCGTCGAGTCGATCCGCGCCGGGCTCGCGTTTCAGCTCAAAGAGGCCGTCGGCGCCGCGGCGATTCGGGCCAAAGAAGAGTCGTTCATCCACCGCGCCATCCACGCCTGGGACCAGTCCGAGAACCTCAACATCTTGGGCAACCACAAGGCGTGGCGGCTCTCGATCGTGTCGTTCGTGGTGCGCCACCAAGGGCGATACCTGCACCACAACTTCGTCGTGGCCTTGCTCAACGACCTGTTCGGGGTGCAGGCCCGGGGCGGCTGCTCCTGCGCGGGGCCCTACGGCCACCGGCTCTTGGGCATCGATCTCGACACCTCACGCGAGTTTGAGCGGGAGATCCTGCGCGGCTGCGAAGGCATCAAGCCCGGCTGGGTGCGGGTGAACTTCAACTACTTCATCTCCGAGGCCGTGTTCGACTTCTTGATCCAGGCCGTGCGGTTCGTGGCGGACGAGGGCTGGAAGCTCCTGCCGCACTACCGTTTTTGCCCCAAGACCGGCCAGTGGCGCCACCGCGCCGGGCGCCCGGGGGCGGCGATGAGCCTGCATGACCTCAGCTACCGGGGCGGCAAGCTCCAGTACCGTTCGCGCCACGCGACGGAGCCCGAGTGGGTGCTTGAGGACTACCTGCGCCAGGCGCGGCGCATCGTCGATGAGGCCGTGGCCGCCGCGCCGGGGCTCACCTTAGCGGACGAGCTCCCCCAGACCGACGACTTTGAGCACCTGCGGTGGTTCCACACCCCCCACGAGGTGCTCGCCGAGCTCAAAGGCCAGGCCTTGCCGACGTCCGACGCGGTGCTGTTCCCCCAGGAGTGAGCCCTTGGGTCAGCCCTCGCCCGCCAGGAGCGCGTGAAGGCTGGGCGCGGTGAACAGCTCGTCGGTGATGCGGGCCAAGGTGGTCAGCTCGGCGGCCATCACCTGCTGGGTGACCTCTTCGGACAGCGGGCCAAAGCGCCCGGCGAGGATCTTGAGGACGAACTCGCGCTTGGCGCGGAGCTCACCACGCGCCTCACCACGCAGCTCACCGATCTTCTCCCCCTCTTGCCTGCCCTCTTGCCTGCCCTCTTGCCTGCCCTCCAGGCGACCTTCTTGTCGAAGACGTTCAGCGGCGGTCATCAGGGCCTCCTTGTCGTTGGGGTGGACGATGGCGGTGAGCTTTGCCTTGAGGTCGGGCGGAAACTCAGGGTCGGTGACCTCATAAATGTAGCGCAAGGTCGTGGTCATCGTCGAGGGGCCATGCCGGCGGTAGCCTTCGGCCATGAGATCCACACGACGGTCGAGGGTGCCCCAGAGGGTGTCGCTGTGTGCGTTTCGCATGAGCAGGAGGCCGAGCTTGCCCGCGCCTTGGCCGGGGACGGCGTCCTCGTCGCCCTCGCCGAGGTCGATGAGGTGCAGGCACAGCTCGGGGAGGTGGGGCGTGAGGTAGGGCAGAGCCTCGGGCGGGGCGTCGTAGAGCTCGCTCAGGGCGCGGGCGGCGCTCCACGGGCGAGGGCCGTGGAAGAGGATCAGGGTCAAGGCGACGGGGAGCTTGTGTGTCTCTCGTGGGGTCGTGCTCCACACGTCCAGGATGTAGCGTAAGGCGCGTAGGGGCATCGCGGGATCCACCGTGGACTGGTGCTCCAAGAGCAGGCGCAGCGCCAGATGGCCGCCCGCGCGCCACGGGACGCTGAACCGCAGATCGCTCAGCCCGACGTTCAGGGACTCCCGAACGACCTCAGTGGGCAGCGGCTGGAGGCCGTCGAGGTCGAGCTGGCGCAGCACCTCGGGGTGGAGGAGATCACACAAGAGGTCGCGCAGCTCGGCGGTGTCGCTGAACAGGCTCTTGAAGAAGGCGTCGTGTGGGTTGCTCATGGCCCACGGCCCTTAGCGCCGCGTTGGGCCCAAAAGTGACCGGGGGATCGCGGAGGCGCGGAGCGGAGGCTTCAGCGACCGTCCGAGGGAGGAGGCCGAAAACGATCCCACTGGATGTCGAGGCGCTTCATACGGGAGCGTAAAGTGGAGGGCGAGAGTCCCAGGCGAGACGCGGCGCCGCCGTGGCCCTCGACGCGACCCGCAGAGGCGCGCAGGGCCTCTTGAATCGCGCGGCGGTTGACCTCCTCTAGGGACGTCGTGGCGGGTGGAGGCCTCGGGACCTCACCCGGTCGCGACGCGGGGAGCTCAAGCCCAGGGCGCCCCAGACCGGGACGGCCCGGCGCCGCGTCCGCCTGCACACCCAAGGCCCCGCGCACGTCGAGGCCGTGGCCGTCGCCGAGGATCGCCGCGCGCTCCACCACGGCGCCGAGCTCCCGCACGTTGCCTGGCCAGTGGTAGGCGCCGAGCAGGCCCAAGTCATCCGGGGTCGCGGCGAGGGGGCGGCCGAAGAGGCGCTGCCCCGCGCGGGCGGCGAAGGTGGCGACCAAGGCGGGCAGGTCGCCGAGACGCTCACGCAGGGGCGGCAGGCGCAGGGGGAACACGCCGATGCGGTACCAGAGGTCCTCGCGGAAGCGTCCATCGGCCACCATGAGGCCGAGATCACGGTGCGTCGCGGCGAGGATACGCACGTCGGCGTGCAGGGGGCGCTGGCCGCCGACACGCTCAAAGGTGCCGTCCTGGAGCACACGCAAGAGGCGCACCTGGGCCGCCAGCGGCAGCTCGCCGATCTCATCGAGGAACAGCGTGCCGCCGTCTGCGCGCTCAAACCAGCCCCGGCGCTCGGAGACCGCCCCGGTGAAGCTGCCGCGCTCGTGGCCGAAGAGCTCGCTGTCGATGAGCTCCGGCGGGATGCCGCCGCAGTTGATCTTGAGGAAGGGGCCCTGGGCCCGGCCGCTGCGGGTGTGGACCTCGCGGGCGACGAGCTCTTTGCCGGTGCCGGTCTCGCCCAAGATGAGCACCGGGGCGTCGGTCTGGCTCACCCGCTGCACCCGGGCCATCACCTCCCGCATCCCGGCGTCGGCGCCCACCACCGCCCCGGCGACGCCATCTCGGGCCAAGCGCGAGAGCAGGGCCCGGTTCTCGGCCTCGACGGCCTCTCGGAGCCGCGCCAGCTCGTGTACGCGGTGATCGTTTCGTAAGGCCACGAGCAAGGGCGCGAGCAGCGCCGTGAGCAGCTCCGACTGTGCGGAGAGGGACTCATCGCCCTCAAACAGCA
>JBEAVX010000314.1:0-7085 GCA_041160755.1 Pseudomonadota bacterium | reverse complement strand
GACCGCCGGCCCCGCCCCGAGCGTCACTCGCAGTAGACGAACACGCTGGTCACGACGCCCGCGGCGATCTCTACACTGTAGTCCTGCAGGAGCGTGTCCCCGCGATACCAGTAGCAGCTTGTGTACGGCGCGGGCGGCGTCACCGTGGTGGTGACCGGCCCGGCCTCCACGTTGATGAAGATGATCTGCGCGTTTGATTCGGCCTCGGTGACCGTGACGTTGCTCGGCACGACGAGCGACGGGCTCCTGAGATCGCTGGAGAGCGCGACGCTGTAGGGCACGTCCAGTTCCACCGTGGCGCCGGCCAGCCTCGCCGACGCGCCGTCCTCGTCACGACTGTAGACCTGCACCGCGTAGAAACCCTTCGTCTCGTCGTAGGGCACCCCGAGCTGCGCCGAGAAGGCGTCGCGCACGGCGATCGGGAGCATCTGGACGTAGGTCCTGATGAGGTCATCCAGCGTGAACAGCACCAAGGTGCTGTTCATGTACCCCGGGGCGGCGCCCTGGACGGTGATCAACTCGTTCTGCGGGAGGTCCACCACGACGTAGCCTTCGGCGTCTGCGGTCATGCTCTCGCCGTCAATCGTCACGGTCGCGCCGGGCATCCAGATGGCCTGAAACATGTCCAGCACGCCGACATAGGCGGGGACCGTGGCGGCGACCTCCGAGTCCTCGGAGTCGGCGGAGTCCTCGGAGTCTACGGAGTCGATCGGGGCGACGGAGTCGGCGGTGTCGGTGGCGCCTTTGTCGGCGCAGGCCGTGACCACCGCCGCGATGATGAGGGCGTAGGGGATTTTGACATGGCTCACTCCTCTTGGTGGGGCTGAAGGTGCCTCTGGGGGTCACGTTTGGCAGTGTCCCCTCCGCGCGCCGGGCCGTCTGTAGAGAAAACTTGAGCCCCAGGCGACGGCCCCGCAGGGCGCCCGGCGCGACAGGCCCGCGCGCGGCGGCGTTCAGCGCCGAGGCTGACGCGCCGCCGCCTCCCGCGTCCGCCACGCGCCGTCGCGGGTGGACGACGCGCTGGCGGCGGCGCGTGGCCAAGGAGAAGCGCGGACGATCGCCCGGAGGGTCATGATCTCGTCCTGGTGAGCACACGACCCGGTGCAGACGATGGGCGCTCGGCCCACGAATTGACGTGGCGCTGCGGCGTCGCGTAGAAAGGTCGGTCCCCCTCCACCCCTGAGGCGAACCGTATGCGCGTAGCGCTCAATGACGTCGCGGATCGAATCATCCACCACGTCGAGAACGGGCTCGATCGCCCGGTGAACGGACCGGTCACGGTCCGCTCACACCTCGCCCAAGATCTGCAGCTCGACTCCATGGAGAGCGTGGCGCTGCTCGCGGAGCTGGAGGACCACTACGGGGTCACCATGCCCGTGCAGGTGTTTCAGCGCGCGCAGACCTTGGGTGACGTGGCGGAGGCCGTCGTCGAGGTGCTTGAGCGCCACGGAGGGCAGGGGACGTGAGCGCGCCGACCACGCTCACCGCCGCGCTGGAGCAGGCCGCCGAGGGCGCCGAGGGCGCTGAGGGCGGCTTTCGCCACCTTCGGGACGACGGCGCCGCGCGGCGCGTCTCCTTCGCCGAGCTCTACGCCCAGGCCCGCCGCGTCGCCGCCGCGCTGCAGGGCGCGGGGCTACGACAAGGGGACCGCGCGGCGCTGATCTTGCCCGACGCCGTGGAGTTCATCGACACCTTCTTCGGCTGTATGGTCGCCGGGGTCATCCCCGTGCCGATGTACCCGCCGATGAACCTCGCCCAGCTCAAGGTCTGGCTGTCGGGCTGCGGCCACACCCTGCGCCAGGCCGGCTGTCGCGCGGTGATCACCGACGCCCAGGTGCGACCGCTCCTGGGCACGCTCTTGGCCGAGACGCCCAGCCTCAGCCGCGTCGAGACCTTGGCCAGCCTGCTCGCTGAGGTCGGCCCAGAGGCCAGCCCCCGGGCCGTCCGCGTCCAGGCCGACGACGTGGCGTTCTTGCAGTTCACCTCCGGGAGCACCGCCCGGCCCAAAGGTGTGACGCTCACCCACCAGAACCTCATCGCGAACACGACGGCCATCGGCGCTGGGCTGGGGCTGACCCGCCACGACGCGCGGACGGGGGTGAGCTGGCTGCCGCTTTATCACGACATGGGCCTCATCGGCTGCGTGTTCACCCCGGTCGTTCATGGGCTGGCCCAGGTCACGCTCATCCCGCCGCTGCAGTTCTTAAAGCGCCCGTCGATCTGGCTGCGGCAGGTCTCCGAGACCCGGGCGAGCTTCACCTTCGCGCCGAACTTCGCCTATGGCCTCGCCAGCGCCCGGGTGAAGGACCACGAGCTGGAGGGCCTTGAGCTCTCGTGCCTCGACGTGGCGGGGTGCGGGGCCGAGCCCATTCAGGCGCAGACGCTCCACCGCTTCGCCGACCGATACGCGCCGCTGGGCTTTCGTCGCCGGGCGTTTCTGCCCTGCTATGGCCTCGCCGAGCACAGCCTCGCCGTGACCTTCGTGGGGGTAGACGACGAGCTTCGGGTCGATCGCCTCGATCCAGCGGCCTTGGCCGAGGGCGTCGCGCGCCCCGCCGAGGGGGAGGTGACCCTCGACGTGGTGAGCTGCGGGCGACCGTTTTTGGGCCACGCCGTCCGCATCACCGACCCGGCCGGGGAGGTCGCGCCCGAGGGCCAGGTGGGCCAGATCGAGCTCGCTGGGCCGAGCGTCATGCGCGGCTATTGGGACGACCCCGAGCGCACCGACGCCGCCCTGCGCGACGGCTGGCTGCGCACTGGCGACCTCGGCTATCTCCGAGACGGCGAGCTGTTCGTCACGGGCCGTCTCAAGGATCTCATCATTCAGAACGGCAAGAACTACTACCCCACAGACCTGGAGTGGCAGGCGAGCCAGGTGGACGGCGTGCGGCGGGGCAACGTCGTGGCGTTCGGGATCTACGACGCGGCGCTCGGGCGGGAGCGTGTGGTGCTCGTCGTCGAGACCCGGGCCATGGACCGCGCGGAGGCGCTGCGCGCGGAGATCACCGCCGGGATCTTGGAGCGCCTCTCCCTGCGGGTCGACGAGGTGGTGCTGCTCGCCCCAGGCGGCCTGCCCAAGACCTCCAGCGGCAAGCTCCAGCGCGCCCGCGCCGCCGAGCTGTACACCCAAGGCGCCTTGGGCCAGCCCGGCGTCAGCACCCTTGGCCTCGGGGTGCAGCTCCTCGCCTCGCGCTGGGGCTACCTCAAGGCCGGACTGCGACGGATGAACACCACCCCAGGAGACGCCGATGTCTGAGACGCCCCACTGGACCAGCCACGATCTGAGCCACTTCCGCAGCACCACCGGAGACGACGTCTTCGACATCCACGATCACTTCGCCCGCTGGAGCGAGGGGTCGCGGCCCGGGGGCTACGACCTCTACCTCAAGGCCCTGCGCTCGGCGCCGACGCCTCGGGTGTCGCTGCACGGCGCGACCGAGGGCCTGATCAACCTCGCGTCGTACAACTACCTCGGGCTCTCCTGCCGCCCCGAGGTCATCAACGCCGCCGTCGAGGCCGTGCAGACCTTCGGCCTCGGCGCGGCGGGCTCGCCACACCTGAGCGGCCTGCTCAAGATCCACGAGGACTTCGCGGCGGAGCTCGCGGCGTTCAAGGGCGCCGAGGCCGCGCTGCTGTTCCCCAGCGGCTACTCGGCGAACGTCGGCACCTTGGCCGCCTTGGTGGGCGCCGAGGACTGGGTCATCGCCGACATGAGCGCCCACGCCAGCATCTTCGACGGCTGCCAGCTCGCCCAGGCGAAGCTCAGCCTGTTTCGTCACAACGACATGGCGAGCCTCAAGAAGCGCCTCCAGGGCGCGAAGGGTCGCAAGCTCGTCGTGGTCGAGGGGGTGTACTCCATGGACGGCGACGTCGCGCCCCTGGATGAGGTCGCGGCGCTCTGCGCCGAGCACGGCGCCCGGCTGATGGTGGATGAGGCGCACTCGGCGTTTGTGTATGGCGAGAACGGCCGGGGGCTCGGCGAGCACTACGGCGTCGAGCACGCCGTGGATGTGCACTTCGGCACGCTGTCCAAGAGCCTCGGCGGCATGGGCGGCTACGTCGCGGGCTCCAAGACGCTCATCGACTACCTCCGGGCCTACGCGCGGTCCCAGGTGTTCTCCTGCGCGCTCTCGCCGCCGGTCGTGGGCGGGCTGCGCGCGGCGTTGGCCATCGCCCGGGCCGAGCCGGAGCTGCGCACGAAGCTCTGGGAGAACGTGGTGATCTGCCGGGAGGCGCTTCTGGCCGAAGGCGTAGACATCGGCGACTCCACCTCCCAGGTCATCCCGATCATGATCCGCGACGACCGCCGCATCTTCGACATCTGCCGGTCGCTGGAGGCGGCGGGGGTGTACCTCAACCCCATCCTCTACCCGGCGGTCAAGCGCGCGCAGTCTCGGTTTCGGGTCTCGATCTCCGCCGCCCACGCCCCAGATGAGCTGCGCCTCGCCGCCAAGATCATCGGAGACGTCCTTCGCGCCTACGGGGTGACCGCATGAGCCGCTACGACGCCCGCCAGGCGGTCAACGCCTTCTTCTTGGCCCCCACCGAGGCCCTCGCTCGGCTGCTCCCGCCGGGGCTCAGCCCGCTAGAGGCGCGGCCTCGGCATGGGGTGCTCGCCATCACCTCGTTCGACTTCAGCGCCAGCGAGGTCGGGCCATACGCGGAGCTGGCGCTCTCGGTGCTCGTGTCGCCGTACTGCCCCAAAGGGGAGGCGCTGCCCCACGCCGCGACGTTTCCGTTCTTCTTGATGACGACGACGCAGGCCTCGGCCGAGGACGCCCGGACGCGCTGGGCCTTGCCCTGCGCCCCGTACTCTGGCGTCGTGCAGTTCTCACACGACGCGGAGCGCTACACCGTGGAGATGTCGGTGGAGGGCGTCCCGGCGCTGCGGCTCAGCGTCCGGCGAGGACCGCCCGCGCCGAGCACCCGGATCTACCAGCTCTTCACGCGCCGGGAGGCGTCGCTCTACCGGGTCGCCTTGGCCATTGAGGGGCCCTTCGAGGAGCGCGACGACGAGGGCGGGCGCTTGGAGCTGTTTGACCACCCCGTCGCCGCGATGATCTCTGAGCTTCTGGCCGACGACACGCCGATCTTGGAGCAGTCCATGGAGGCTGGGGTGCAGAGGTTCGGCGTCCTGACGCCGTTTGGCGGTGCGGCATGAGCGCCGTCGGCTTCGCGCTGCGGCCGCTGCCGCCGTGGATACGCGCCGCGAACCAGCTCGCCAAATGGACGGGCGCTGGGGCGGGGCTGCTCACCCCGGAGCGGTTGATGGCCGACGCCGCCCGGGCCGCGGGGCTCCCGCCCGACTTTCCGCCCTACGTCGCCGAGACCCTCGCCGTGCTCTGCACCTCGCTTCGAGAGGAGGCCCGGCTGCATTGGTTCGGTGTGATGAACATGCGCACCCTCCTGGTGACCGGCTTGGAGGCGCTGCTTCGGGTAGAGCGCGCGTTCGTGGAGCGCCCGGAGCTCGCCGAGACGCCGCTTCATTCGCCGGTGATCGTGCTCGGCCTGCCACGGTCGGGCACGACCTACCTGCACCGCCTGCTCTCGGCGGTGCCTGAGGCCGCCCCCGTCGAGTTTTACCGGCACATTCACCCTGTGCCGAGAGGCCGCCCAGACCTGCGGCGCGCGCGGGCTGAGCTAGAGTTTGTCCCCTGGCGCCTCGCGAGCCGGGTGTACGCCTTGGACAGCATGCACCTCGTGCGCCCGGGGCTCCCGGACGAGTGCAACCTCGGGATGCGTCTGGGTGGCCGGTCGATGATCTACTGGGCCACGGCGCCGACCTACACCTACCTGCGCTGGCTGTTGGCCCAGGATCTCCGCGAGAGCTACGCGCTCTATCGTAAGGTGCTCATCCTGCACCAGCGCGCCGCGCCGGGCCGTCGGCTCACCCTGAAGTGCCCGCACCACCTCGCCTGGCTGCCCGCCTTGGCCGAGGCCATCCCCGAGGCCCAGCTCGTGCTGACCCACCGCGACCCGGTGGAGGCCGTGCCCTCGGAGTGTAAGCTCGTGCTCTCCGCCCACGGCATCAGCACCTACGACCTGGACTGGGCGCGCAGCGTCGAAGGCAACGCCTTGAAGATCCACACCTTCTCTACCCGCGCCGTCGAGTTCGCGAACGGCCCGCAAGGCGGTCGTCTGGTGCATGTGCCGTATCGGCGGCTGGTGAAGGATCCCGTGGGCCTCGTGCGCGACATTCACGCAGGCGTCGGCGCCGAGTTCACCGACGCCCACGCCGCGCGCATCGACGGCTTCGCCAAGGAGAACCGCCAGCACAAGCACGGCAAGAACCACTACACCGCCGAGCAGTTCGGCCTGAGCCCGGCGCGGCTCGCGCAGGAGTACTCGGCCTATCGTGAGCGGTTTAAGGACGAGCTTGCGCGCGGCTGAGCCCACGCCTCGGCGAGGCGAGGCGCGGCTCTTGGCGGCGCTGGTCGTGATCCAGCTCGTCACCGTCGTGGATCTCACGATGCTCTTGCCCTTGGGCCCGGATCTCCTGGCGCCCTTGGGTGTAGACGCCGCGCGCCTGCCGCTGCTCATCGTCGCCGGGGCGCTCTCGGCGGCCTTGGCGGGGTTGCTCGGCGGCGGCTGGCTGGAGCGCGCGCCCCGCAGGCGGACGATGGTGGGGCTCCTCTTGGCCTTGGCGGCGGCTGGGATCGGCGCCGCGGGGGCCGAGGGCTTCGGCGGGGTGTTTCTCGCGCGCCTGTGCGCGGGCGCGGCGGGCGGACAGGCCGGGGCCTTGGGCCTCGTGGTGCTGAGCGAGGCGGTGCCCGAGTCGCGCCGGGGTCGGGCGGTGGGCGCGGTGATGGCGGCCAACGGCCTCGCGGCCATCGGCGGCGTGCCCTTGGGGCTCTGGCTCGCCCAGACCCTCGGCTGGCGCGCGCCCTTCGGCCTCATCACCCTCGGCGCGGTCTTGGCGGCGCTCATCTCCGCGTGGGCCATTCCGTCCTCGGCGGCGCGTCCGGCGCCGTTGGGCTCCCGCTTCGCCCCCGTGGCCATGCCCACGGCGCGGCGGGCCTTGGCCCTTGGATTCCTCGTGGCGGCCGCGTCGACGCTGCTCACCCCGAACCTCTCAGCGTTTGTGC
>JBEAVX010000299.1:0-7339 GCA_041160755.1 Pseudomonadota bacterium | reverse complement strand
CCGAAGGGGCGCCAGGGCAGGTCCACGACGAGCTCGTCCAGGCCCGCCCGGCGCTTCACCCGGGGCTTAAACCACACCTTGCCATCGACCAAGGCGAAGTAATACCAGTCGTTGAAGCCTTGGTAGGGCCGCTCGACCTCCAGCACCGGGGGCAGGTCTTCAGGGCTCGTGTAGGGCGAGGGGGCGTAGACCGTGGCGTCGAGGGTGGCGAGGCGCTGGGCCTCATCGAAGGCCTCTAAGGCGAGCTCGACGGCGCCCGGGGGCCGCGCGGCGAGGGCCGGGGTGAGGGCGGCGGCGAGCAGGAGCGAGCAGGCGGCGAGGCGGCGCATCTTGGTCCGGTGCGAGTGGGTCTGCGCCGAGGGTATCGCCCTGGACCCATGAAGATCAAGCGGGGTCTTCACTCAGAATGAACATGCGGTACACTCTCCGGCGGCGCCATGACGGCGCGCAGCATCCCTGGAGGCCATGATGACCCGCACCCTCACCCCGATCTTCGTGCTCCACCTCGCCCTGTTCTTGGCCTGCGTTGGGGGCAAAGACGAGGGGGTCGGCGGCGACAGCGCGGTGGACACCGAGGCCGAGGTGATCGATGAGGACGGCGACGGCGTGCGGGTCGAGTACGACTGCGACGACAACGACGCCTCGGTCTACCCCGGCGCCGCCGAGACCTGTGATGAGCGGGACAACAACTGCGACGGCAGCGTCGATGAGGGCGCGAACGCCTCGTTCTACGCCGATGACGACAACGACGGCTTCGGCCGCGACAGCTCCGACCTCTTGGCCTGCGCCGCGCCCGAGGGCTACGTCTCCGTCGGCGGCGACTGCGACGACAACAACAACCGCGCCTTCCCCGGCGGGGAGGAGCTCTGCGACGGCGCCGACAACAACTGCGACGGCGCCACGGATGAGGGCGTGACGATCGCCTACTACACCGACGGCGACGGCGACGGCGACGGCGATCCGGCCACCGCCGCCGAGGGCTGCGAGCTGCCGTCGGGCGCGGCGCTCACGGCCGGGGACTGCGACGACACCAACCCCAGCCTCAACAGCAACGACGCCGATGAGGACGGCCTGGGCACCTGCGACGGCGACTGTGACGACAACAACCAGAACCGCGCCGCCTTCTGTGAGTACGCCACCATGGCCGGGGAGCTCTCGATCCCCAGCCTCCCCTGCCTGTTCAGCGTCAGCGGTGAGGACACGGACCCCTCCAAAAACTGCCCGAGCTGCGACTTCGGCTTCTTGAGCACGGCCACTCTGGACAGCGGCGACTGCGTCTCGGAGTTCTCGGCCATCGTCGCCTACGACATTGACGCGGCGTCGATGAAGCTCTTGTTCGGCATCGGCTCCGGCAGTTACTACGAGCTCGGCCCCTTCTCCGGCACGCTCGCCTACGGCGCGGGCTACGACACCCTGAGCTTCTACGGCCCGAGCGTCTTCGGCTACACCTATGAAGGCTCCTTCACCTTGCGCCCCTGACCCGATAGACTGGAGCGATGACCACGACCCCCTGCCCTGGCTGCGGCTTGACCTTGCCGGAGCGCCTCGCACCACCTCCGCCGGAGCACGGCGCGTCGTCGGCCTGCTTCTCGCTCTATGGCCGCGCCTTGGAGTTTGAGTCTCGGCGCTTCGCCCAGCCCCCGGCGGGGCGCCTGCTCCTCGACGCCTATGGCGCCCAGCACCCCGTCGATGGCGGTCGTATGGCCCGGGACAACCTCGCCGTGCACCTCATCGGCCTGCACCTCGCCCTCATCCGCCACATCCCGCCGGACGCGATGCCCAGCACCCTGCGCCGTGTGCTCCGGGGCCGCCGCGACTTCCCGGCCTTGGACCGGCCCGCCTCCTTCGCCACACACAACGTCACCGCGATGTTCGGCCCCGACGGCGCGCCGATCGAAGACCTCGACGCCCACGTCGACGCCGCCCGGGCCTGGGCGTCCTCTGTGTGGGAGTCTTGGTCCGATCAGCACGGCCTCGTGGCGCGCTGGGTGCGGGAGTCGGGGGTGTTCGGCGACGGCGACGACTAGTCTCCCGACCCACAGCCCACCGCCGGGGCCTCCACACAGACCTGCGCTTCATCTACGGGCTCCCCGGCGAGGCGCGCGGCGAGCCAGTCGAGCTGCAGGGGCACGCTCTTGAGCACGGTGTCGGTGTGGCCGTCCCCGGCGCACACGACGGTCTGTACGTCGTCTCCTTGGGCGCAGAGCAGCGCGGCCTCGGCGGCCTGCAGGCTGGGATCAGAGACCTCATCGGCGTCGCCGTAGACGTACAGAATGGGCGCCCCTGGCTTGGGCGGCACACGGTCATGGCCGACGCTCGACTCCTCCAGCATACAGGCCCACGGATCCGCGAGGCCCTCGGTGAGCGTCGCCTCCACAAAGCTCCCATCCCACACGTCGCTCACCGCGCTCACCCCGTCGGGCACCTTGGCCTCGGGGCAATCCTCGTACAGGCTCTCGTCAAAGGTGGGCAGAAAGTCTGTGTTGAGCAGGGCCCGGGCGTCCCCCAGCTCACCGTGCCACTCGTTGAGCTGGTGCAGGATGAGCGCGCTGCCCGCGGTGCCGATGCGTAAGGACGCTAGGCCCAAGATCAGCATGTCGTCCAGAGCGCCGGGGGGTGAGCTGACGACGACGGCGTCTACCCGTGCCTCGGGCAAAAGCTCCGGGGCCATTCGTTGGGTCCAGAGCGCGTGGTGCGCCCCTTGGGAGGCCCCGAACAGCGCGAGCTGGGGGGTGACCGTGTTGTCGCCGAGGATCGGCAGCGCCGCGCCCCAGGCCGCCCGCACGGCGTCGAGGGAGACCACCGCCGCAGGGTCCGCCGCGAGGTAGGGGTGCAGGGCCTCGGCCTCCTCACCAAAACCGTTCTGGCCGAGATAATCCGGCGCGACGACGAGGTAACCCCGGCTGGCGAGCACCAGGGGCACCGCCGTCCAGGTGAGATCGCGGCCGGAGGGCGCGCAGTGGTCGTCTGTGCCGGTGGTGGGGTGCAGGTACAACAAGGTGGGCAAGGGCCCGGCGGGGCCCGGATCTGGCGCGGCGATCATCGCCGTGGCCTCGACCTCTACCCCTTTGTCTTGGGTGGTGTAGCGCAGCCGCGCGCCCCGGGCGCCGTGGGGGCTCGGCGCGAGGGCGTCCAGGTCGACGAGGCCCAAGAGCGCGTCGAGGCTCGTGGCGGTGAGCGTCCAGTCCTCCTCCTCTTCAAGCTCCACCACGGCGCCGAGCTGCTCGGGCGGGAGCCAGTCGTACGGCGCGCTGCCGCACCCGGCGGTGGGCAGGTCGGGGAGGCGCGGCGCCGGGGCGTCGTCCCGACAGGCGAGCAGAACATGGAGCAGGAGCATCACGCGCCCTCACCGTCCCGAAGCCAATGCGGCCCCAAGGTCCAGCCCAAGAGCCGGCGTCCGCCCTGGGGCGTGCGGCCCTCGGCGTCAAACCGCGCGCCGCCGACGATCGCCTCCAGGCCCACCAAGGCCGGCTTGAGCCGGGTGACCCGCGCCTCGGTCTGGGCCGAGAGCGTCTCCCGCGCCCAGGCCATGAAGCCGCTCACCTCGTCTTGTGGGGCCAAGCTCAAGAAGAAGATCATCTGGCGCCAGGCATACGCGCTGTTCTTGATGAGCTGGAGCTGGGCCTTCCAGTCGGCGACGGGCTGGGCGTTGCGGCGCAGGATCCAGACAAAACAGTCCTTCGCCATCGGCACGAGGCGATGCGCCAAGGTGCGGCCCAGGCCCAGGGCCTCAAACAGCACGGCGAGGTTGTGGGTGTGGAGGATCTGCGCCTGCTCCAACACGACGCCGTTCGCGGCGACGGAGAAGGCGCGGGCCTTCGTGTCGTTCGTGGGCTTGGCCCGGGCCTGGCACAAGGCCGCGAAACCTTCAGCGGTGGTCTTGCCCCAGCGCTTCTCTTTGGGGGTCTCGGCCTTGGGGTAGGCGCTCGCCTCGGGCAGATCGTAATATCGGGCGTACAGTCGGCCCGAGAGCAGGGTAGAGGCCACGACGGCGGCGCGCTCAAACTTGGGCGTGAAGGTGCCCATGAAGATGTCGGCGGCGAGCTCCTCGACCAAGGGCAGCTTGAGCCCGGCGGCCTCAGACAAGGTCGACATCTCGGAGATGAGCGGGTTGGGCAGGATCGTCTGGGGGAAACCCGTGAACGCCAAGGCCGAGACCTGCTCCAAGGTCTGCTGCGCCCGGGCCTGGCCGCTGAGGTTCTGCTTACGAAACACAGACAGCGCCGCCACCCACGGCAGCTCGTCGAGGCGCACCTGGCTCTGGAGGTTCAAGAGGAGCAGGGTTCGGCGGCGGCGAAAGGCGCCGTAGATGCTCACGAACAGTCGGCGCAGGGCCGGGTCGTCTACCCCGGCGGCGACGGTCTGGGCGGTGATCTGGGGCAGCAGCTCGGCGAGCACCTCGGCTGAAGGCACCACCCCCAAGGCCATGAGCTCCTCAACCGGGGCCTCCAGGCACCGGCCCAGCTTCTCGGTGAGCGAGGCCGGGAGCACAAAGCCCGGCGCCTGGGGCAGCTCATCCTCACGCGCCGGGCCGCTCACCTCCTCCAACGACGGCAGGCCGGCCTGGGGGGGATACGCCCGGAGGCGGTCGGCGAGGAGCTTCGCCAGCTCTTGGTTGGACGGCCGCGCGGCGATGGCGGCCTGCTCCTGGCGCAAGATCGTGTGAATCTCGGAGCCCGGCGCGCCCCGACGGTGAACCGCCCCGGCGAGCACGGCGCGCACGTTGGCCTTGGG
The DNA here is from genome assembly GCA_041160755.1 of Pseudomonadota bacterium. Classification (GTDB taxonomy): domain Bacteria; phylum Myxococcota_A; class UBA796; order UBA796; family CAJQPC01; genus JADKFE01. The sequence goes on along the minus strand of JBEAVX010000299.1, from coordinate 2,605 downwards.
CGCGGGGGTCTTGTGGCCCAAAGCCCGGCGAATGGCCGCGCTGAGCACGCCCAAGGTTGAGCCCTCGGCCCGAGGCCCCGCGCAGCGCCGATGCCGCTTCGCCGCCGCGTCAAGCTCGTCGAGATAGGCCCGCGCCCGCGCCCGCCAGGCCTCGTCGAGCTTCACCAGGGGCGCGCCGCCCTTCACGACGGGCTGCCGCTTGGGCCCACGGACGAGCGCGCCCGTGGCGTCGGTCTCTAGGCTTGGGGGCTCTCCCTCGACGGTCTCCAAGAGCAGGGCCACGGCGCGATCGGTGAGCGGGTTCCACACCCGCAGCGCCTCGTTCATCGCCGCGACCTGCTTCGAGCCGCCGCGCTGGGCCAAGGCGTCCCGCACGGCGCCGACGGGCTCCCGAAACACCGAGAGCCCCGCCGCCAAGGCGGTGTCCGCGTCCCGAGGCGTGAACCGCAGGCGCTCCAAGAACGGCGCGATGGCCTCGATGATCTCCAGCGCCCTGTCGATGGTGCCCCGGTGCATGAGCCAGGCGACCACGGCCAAGGCCCCCTCTTCAGGCACCTCGACCCGATACCGCCCGTCGAGCACCCGGGCCAAGAGCGCGGCCTGCCCCGGCCCGCTGAGCGCGTGGTGGTTGAGCTTGCCCCGAGGCGTGGCCCCAGGCGCGTCGGCGGGCAAGGTGGCGAGGAGCGCGTGCTCGGCCTCGTCCAGAGGCGCCTCGGCGAGCAGCGACCCCGTGGCGAAGCCGCCGTGGGCCACCTCCAAGGTCGCCCAGACCGGCACATCGGCCACCGGCGCCCGGTCGCCGACCCGCAGCGTGCCCGCGCCCATGCCGTCGATCACGGCCTGCCAGCGCTGAATCTTGGCCATCGCCCGATCCCGCACGGCGCGATCGGGGTGCGTCTGAAGCGTCTGGAGCGCCCGGAGCTGCTGCCCTGCGGCGTAACCCGGGCTCGCGGTGAAGAGTTCATCGGCCATTCGGTCACCACGACGCCCAAGACGCGGACCTGCCGCTGGGCCACAGGGAGGAGGTGCTTGGAGGCGGGATTTGAACCCGCGCCCTGCCGGTAGGAAGCCGGCTGCTCTGACCGCTGAGCTACCCCAAGACGTTCGCCCCGAAGGGTATCACACCTGTCGCTGGGCGTGCGGTCGCCAAGATGGGAGGCGCTTGGAGGCGGGATTTGAACCCGCGCCCTGCCGGTCCAAGCCGACTGCTCTAACCGCTGAGCTACTCCAAGGCGCGTGAGGCGGAGCTTAGCATGGGCGGGGGCGTGCGCCATCGACGCGCCCCGGATCCGGGTGTGGAGGGGGCCGGGAGGGCTGATCCGCTGCGCGTCGGCGCCTGAGGCCGTGGTGTGCGAGAGCGCCTTCGTCCGTCCAAGCGACGCGGAGCTCCTCGCGGCCACCCTTCGGCGAGCCGCTCGGCGAACCAGACGCGCGGGGCTGAGGCGGACACGATGACCGAAGGTCTCCAGATCGTCGTTATTGCATTTTAGTTGTAATAAGAGGCTCCTCGTGCTAAAGCTCAGTTCAGGCGCCGCCCGCGCCCAAGGAGCTGACCGATGTGGAGTCCTCGCGCTGGTTGGGCCTCGGCCCTCGTCCTCTTGACCTTCACGCTGGGCTCCTGTGCGGGGCGTCGCGGCGCTGAGGCGAGCGCCCACGTCTCGTCCGCCGAGGGCCAACCGGACGGCGCGGCGCTCTACGCCCAATACTGCGCCTTGTGCCACGGCGCCGACCGGGAGGGCTACGCCGCGGACAACGCGCCGTCGCTGCGCTCGATGGAGCTCTACGACGCGGCGCCGCTGTCGTTTGTGTGGATGACGATCTCTTACGGGCGGCCAGGCACGCCGATGGCGGCCTTCTCTGTGGAGCAGGGCGGGCCGCTGGACCACGACGCCCAGCACCGCCTGGTGGAGTGGCTGGTGAAGGAGTCCGGGGTGAAGCGCCCCAAGCCCATCGTCGCGGCCACCGTGGCTGGGGACGTGGCCCGTGGGGAGCAGGTCTACGCCGAGCGCTGCGCGAGCTGCCACGGCGCCCAAGGCGAGGGGGTAAACGCTCCGGCCTTGGCGAACCCGGTGCTGTTGGCCACCGCCTCCGACACGCTCCTGCGCGACGTCATCACCCGGGGGCGGGCCGGGACGCCGATGGTGGCCTACGCCGACCAGCTCTCGCCCCAGGCCATCGACGACGTGACGGCGTTCTTGCGCAGCCGCGCCGCAGGGTGGAGCACCCCAGCGCCGGTCGTCTTGCGCCCGCCTGACCTCACCGCCGCGGTGCAGAACGCCGCCGCGCCGAGCGCCGTGTTCACCGCCCGAGAGGGCCGCTTCGTCGCCGCCGACGAGGTGGTCGCCGCGATGCGGAGCCAAGCGCGCCTCGTCCTGCTCGACGCCCGCCCCACCTCCGACTGGCAGCAGGGCCACATCCCCGGCGCCCTGCCGGTGCCGTTCTATGACGGGGTCGAGGCGATCTTGCCCCACCTCCCCCGAGACGGCACGCCGGTCATCGTGTACTGCGCCTGCCCCCACGCCGCCTCGGGCAAGATCGTCGACGCCCTACGCGCCGAGGGGCTGAGCGAGGCGTATGTGCTCGATGAGGGCGTGCTCATCTGGGC
>JBEAVX010000148.1:0-2665 GCA_041160755.1 Pseudomonadota bacterium | reverse complement strand
CCGCCGCGCTCAGGTAGCCCGTGGGCAGAGGTGACCCGCCGAACCACACGCCGACCCGGCCGCCGTCGGTGTCCGCGCCATCGGCGTCGTAGGCGCCCGCGATCAGCTCCACGAGGCCATCGCCGGAGAGGTCGGGGACAAAGGCGACCGAGGCGCCGAGGCGCGAGGAGCGCACGCCGCCTTCGAGCACGGCGTCAGCGCTCGACACCGTCAGCACGCCCGCGCCCACAGAGGCGCCTGAGAAGAGGTAGACGGCGCCGGCCTCCCGGGCGGGGGCGTCGACGTTGGGATCGCCCAAGGCCAGGTCCGCGGCGCCGTCGTCGTCGAGATCGCCAAGGGCCACGGCCTCGCCGAGACGTTGGCTCTTCGCGCCGCCCTCGACCCGCAGCGCGGCACGGCTGGAGACGTCGCCGGAGCCCATGTCGGCCCCGAGGATCACCAAGGCCGCGCCGGAGTCTTGCCCGGCGGCGCCGTCATAGCCCAAGGCGCCGATGACGAGGTCTAGAAGGCCGTCTCCGTCGAGATCACCCAAGGCCATGGACGAGGGGGAGATCGCCCCGGTGAGGCTCCAGTCCGGCGCGCCGAGCACGGCCTGGCCGGGGCTCAGCGAGCGCCCAAGCCAGATCGACACCCCGCCGTTCGCGTCGCCGACGATCAGGTCGTCTCGGCCATCGGCGTCGATGTCCCCGGCGGCCAAGGTCGTGCCCAGCTCGGCCGAGGCGACCTGGCCGTGGCTGTGCTGCTGGGCCTCCCAGGCGCGGCTCACCCACTCATCGGTGAGCCCGTCGCAGTCATCGTCTACGTCGTTGCCGAAGACCTCGGCGCCTTGGTTCGCCGTGAAGGTGATCGTGCTCGGCGTCGAGCGTAAGAAGCCGTCAAACGCGACGACGGAGACGGTGTAGGACTCGCCCGCGCTGAACACGCCGCCGCCGCAGGACGCCGAGGCGCAGACCTCAGCGCCGGACTCATGCGTCCAGACGCTCTCGTAGCTCAAGGCGTCGCCGTCGGGATCGACGCTCGGGGTGACGACCTCCACGGCGCCGCCGAGGCAGGCCGAGGGCGGGTCGGGGACGAGGCGGACGCCGGGGGCGCTCGGCGGCGCGTTGCCGATGTACACGGTCTCCGAGCGCACAAGCGCGCTCGCCAGCTCGCCATCGTTTGTCTGGGCCTCACAGAAGACCGCGGTGTTGCGGGCCAAGGCCTCGTCCAGGGTCGGCGGCTGGCCCGTGCGCAGCGCGCCGTCGATCGACCAGGCGTACGTCCAGGTGAGCGCGTCGCCGTCGTCGTCGCCGCCGGTTCCGACGCAGGTCAAGGCGTCGCCGAGCTGGGGCGCCTCGGGGTCGATGCTGACCTGGGTGAGCGCCGGGGCCGAGTTGGAGAGCACGATGGCCGCGCTCATCGGCGCGCCGAAGCCGTAGAGGTCGCGGATGGTGACCTCGACGCTGAGCTCTTGGCCCCGAATGCCGACGCGGGCGGGCAGGGTGGCGCCCTCATTGTCTAGCTCATCCCCGTCTAGGCGCCAGGTGTAGCCCAGCGTGACCTCGTCGTTGTCGAGATCAGCGGTCAACACCGTCGCGGTCAGCTCGCTCGCGGCGTAGGCCGGGTCGGGGCTGAGCGTGACGGTCACGATGACCGGGAGGTTGTTGCCCCGGGGATCGGGCTCGTCCTCAGGGCCCCCTTTGCAGGAGACCCCGAGGAGGACGAGGGTCAAGAGCGGCGGCGCCAGCAGGCGAGGGGGGCGGCGAAGGGCAGGGGGTGTCGTGGACATCACCTCCCAAGGTAGCCCAAGGCGGAGGCAAAAGGAAAACCCCCGCGCTCAGAAGCCCGACCACTTGGCGATGATCTCTTTCATCACCTCGCTCGTGCCGCCGCCGATGGGCAGGAGCCGCACGTCGCGGAAGGCGCGGCAGATGTCGTACTCCTCGATGAAGCCGTAGCCGCCGTGCACCTGGAGGCACTCATACGCGACCTTCTGGGCGAGATCGGCGGCGAAGAGCTTGGCCTGGGAGACGGCGAGGGTTGGGTCTTCGCCAGAGACGAGCACGTCCACGGCGTGATACCCGAGCATCTTGCTGGCCTTCACGGCGGTGAGCAGCTCGGCGAACTTGTGTTTCCAGACCTGGAACTTCATCACCGGCCGCCCAAAGGCCTCGCGGTCGGTGGCGTACTGGATGGCGTCGCGGATCTGGGCCTCCATGCCCGCGTTCGCCATGACCGCCGCGACGAGCCGCTCGCCCTGGAAGTTGGTCATGATGTGGATGAAGCCCGCGTTCTCTTGGCCGAGCAGGTACCGCTGGGGGATGCGGCAGTTGTCGAAGTGAAGCTCGCAGGAGTCCACCGACCGCGTGCCGAGCTTGTCGAGCTTGCGGCCGACGGTGAAGCCCGGGGTGTTCGTCGGGAAGAGCACGAGGCTCACCCCGAAGTGGCCCTCGTCGCCGGTGCGCACGGCCAGGGTGATGAAGTCGGCGATGGCGCCGTTGGTGATGTAGGTCTTGGCGCCGTTGATGACGTAGTCGCCGCCGTCTTTGCGCGCGGTCGTGCGCAGGCCGGCCACGTCCGAGCCGCAGCCGGGCTCGGTGACGCCCAAAGCGGCGATCTTCTCACCGCGCACGACGGGCGCCAAGAACTCCTCTTTTTGCTCCTGGGTGCCGATCTCGTCGATGAT
>JBEAVX010000261.1:0-5240 GCA_041160755.1 Pseudomonadota bacterium | reverse complement strand
GGGTGAACGACCCGCGCGGCGGCCCTCCGCCTCACCCCGGCGCCTCCCCTCTGCCGGGCTTCGGCGGCGTGAGCCGGGCCACGGCGCGGTCCGTCGGCGCCGCGACCTGCGCCGGATGCCACCCCCAGGCCAGCGCCGTCTGGGCGAGCACCGCCCACGCGACGGCCTGGGACACCCTGAACGAGCACCAGCGGGGCTACGACCCGAGCTGTATCCCCTGCCACGTCACCGGCTTTGGGCACCCTGGCGGCTTCGTGAACCTGAAGCAGACCCCAGACCTGAAGCACCTCGGCTGTGAGGCCTGTCACGGCCCGGCGAGCGACCACCTCTCCCAGCCCGACGCGCCGGGCTACGGCGATCTTCCCGTCGCTGACGCCTCCTGCGTCGCCTGTCACACCGGGGAGAACTCGCCGGATTTTACGCTACAGGCGTACTGGCCGCTGGTGTCGCATTAACGGATGCGACAGGCTGGCTCAGTTGAAGCCGCCCGCGAAGGGGGTGCCCGACTGGCCGAACAGGATGGACGTGGGCGTGTTGAGGTCAAACCCGGCGCCGGCCTGGTTTGGGTAGAGCGTGAGCGTGCTCCCCGTCCAGATGCCGAGCTCCGCGAAGCCGTCGTCGTTCACGTCCAGCGCCACGGCGGCGAGCACGGCGCCCGGCGCAGTCAGCTCAAACAGGGCGGGCTCGACCAAGGCGCCGTCGTCCATGTCCCACACCGAGATGACGCCGTCGAGCACGGTGCCGAGCTCATCGGCGCCGTCGCCGTCGAGATCCCCGGTGAAGAGCTGCGCGCGAAGGTCAAAGGGCGCGTCGCTGGGCACCTTGGCGTCCGGGTCGAAGTAGCCGACGGCGTTCGGGTACACGAGCAGTCGGCCGTTGTTGGTGTTGATCTGGCCCACGTCGTCCAAGGAGTCGCCGTTGAAGTCTCCGGTGAACCAGTTGAGCGTCTTGGAGAGGTCGGTGACGATCTCAAAGTCGGGCGGGTCCGTCCAGCCCGCGCCGTTCGCCATGTAGACGGTGATCGTCGCGCTCTCGGCGGGGACCTGCCAGAGATCCTCCAGGCCGTCGCCGTCAAAGTCGGCGAGCGCCGTGAACGCCGTGGCGTCGCCGACGGTCTGGGAGGCGTCCGCCGTGGTGTCGATGACGTAGTCGATGTTGTGCCACGCCATCATCTTGCCCGTGGCGCTGTAGAGCCCGAAGCCGTCGCCTTTGAGCACGACGGGCTCCTCGCTGTCTGCGGTGTCGTCCCCTGCCCCGCCGGTGTCGTCGGTGGTCACGTCGTCCCCCGCGCCTTTGTCCCCGGCGCAGGCCGAGAGCAGGAGGGCGGCGGCGAGCAGAGCGGCGGTCTCAAGCGGGCGGGGCATAGGCACCTCAGGGGGCGGCGGTGTCGGCTCCCGAGAGCACAACATCCTGGTACAGAGCGCCAGTCTGCCACACCCACAGCGACCCGAAGGCCCAAGATTGATGCCCCTCGGGGTCTGAGACGACGACGCTCGACGTAAACTCCAGGGCGTCACCGGCGCTCGCGGGCAGGGTCGAGGCGCAGGTGAGGGTGATTGTGGACATGCTCAGGCTGTCGGCGCTGAGCCCAGGCGCGAGGTTCCAGGTGTAGGTGATCGCCGTGCCTTGGGGGTCCACGGCCCAGGTGGTCGCGACGATCTCCTCGCCGAGCTCACACGCCGTCTGGCTGAGATCGACGTCGCCGAGGATCCACGGCGCGTCTACGCCGCAGAGGAGGTCGTTGTCGGCGAGGTCGTCGCAGTTCTGGTCGAGGCCGTCACAGATCTCGGCGGCGCCCGGCGCGACGATCGGGTCGAGATCGTTGCAGTCGCCCTCCTCTTCAGAGAAGCCGTCGCCGTCGTCATCAGCGCGGATCGTGCCCTCGTCGGCCTCGTCGTCGCAGTCGTTGTCGAGGCCGTCCGCGGGCTCGGCCGCGCCGGGGTAGGTCTTGTTGTTGTTGTCGTCGCAGTCGCCGTCGTCTTCAGAGAAGCCGTCCTCGTCGTCGTCCCAGGCGTCTGTGCCGTCGTCTTTGCCGCCGTCACAGTCGTTGTCGAGGCCGTCTTGGGCCTCGGCGGCGAAGGGGTACACCGCGGCGTTGTTGTCGTCACAGTCGCCGCTCTTCTCGCCCCAGCCGTCGCCGTCGTCGTCGTCGGAGTCGCCGCTGTTCACGGCGATGGGCAGGCTCGCGCTCGCCATGCGCCCGCAGAGGTCGTAGACCTCGACGACGAGGGTGTCTGGGCCGTCTTCGAGCTTGGACACCGGGATGGCCACCTCAAAGGCCGCCTCGCTCGACGGCGGAGCGCAGGCGGCGACGGTGTTCAGGTTGTCGGCGCCGCTCTTGACGAGGCAGGTGAGCGTGCTCGCGTCTTGGTGCTCGTGGGTGACGCGCAGGTTGAGGTCCAAGCCCTTGGACGCGGTGACGATGGTGCCCGTCTCGGGGCCGAGCACCTTCACGCTGGGGCCCTCGGCCACGGCGCAGGTCGAGAGCGCGCGCAGGGTGATGCTCTGGGTGCCGTCGACGGGATCGTCGGAGAAGACCGTGAGCGCGCAGACGTGCTCGCGGTACTCCAGCGGCGTGAACGCGATGTCCAGCACCGTCTCTTCGCCAGGGTCAACCCGCTCGCCGGCCTCTAGGCCCTCGCCGACCTCAAACGCGGCGCAGTCGTCGCCGATGGTGGTGTAGCCCTCAAAGGTGAGCGCGCTGTCGCCTTGGTTGCGGACGGTGAGGCGGGACCACTGCTCCTCCCCCAGCGCCGCCGGGGCGAAGTCGAGCAGGCCCCCCAAGATGAGCAGGCGGCCATATCCATCGAGGGCCGTGGCGTGGACGTAGCCCTGCTCGACGGCGTGGAGGGGGTCGGCCCAGAAGCTCGGGGTGTCGGCGGCGTCCCCGACCGTGGGGATCTTGATCGCCGCGTAGACCTCGCCCCGCGTCGTGGGGCTGAGGCTCACGGTGACGGGCAGGGCGCAGCCCGGGTCTAAGGTGAGGCGCACCTCGTCGGCGTACTCGGCCACGCGGCCGTCGCCTTCGCAGCGCGCGTCGGCGAGCTCCCAGCTCACGGTGAAGCCCGCGCCAGCGTCGTCATCCACGGTGATCTCGCCGATGCCCAGGGGCACGCCGCCCTCGTTGCGGAGGGTGAGGGTGCCCGTGGCCGTCTCGCCGATGGCGACCTCTCCCAGCTCGACCCACTCGGCGTCGAGGGTGAGCCGCGCGGGGGCGGCGGTCTCGAGGGGATCGTCGCCTCCTTTACACGCGCTGAGGACGACGAGAACGAGGGGCACGCTGGGCTGGAGGAGGACGCGGCGGCGCATAGGACCTCTGCGGGACAGGAGATTCACCAGCATAGCCGGAAGTGGGCGGGGCGGTCGACCCTGTGCGGCGCGTCTTCAGCGGACGGGATAAGTCAGGAGGTCCCCGTGGAGCCGCGATGTCTACCCCCGAGGAGCTGCTCGCCCAGGCGCCCGACCGCTCCACGCAGGTCGCCGCGCGTCGCACGGCCCGAGCGGGGCTGTGGGACCAGCTCGGGCGCGACGCCGGGAACCTCTGGGGCTGTTTTCAGGCCGAGGAGCCGTTCTGGGTGATGGTGGACCTCGGCGACGGCGCGGGCCGCTGCGGCTGCTCCATCCCCAAGCGCCCCTGCCACCACATCATCGCGCTTCAGCTCCTCGCCGCGGAGACCCCGGACCTGCTCCGGGAGCGCCCGGCGCCCGAGGACGTGACGGAGTGGCAGCGCCGACGCAAGGCCCGGCAGCGCGGCGCCGAGGCCGAGCGCCCCGTCGATGAGAAGGCCCGACAGCGCCGGATCGCCGAGCGTGAGAAGAAGGTGTCCGCCGGGCTCGACGCCTTGAAGCTCTGGCTCTGCGACCGCGCCCGGGGCGGGCTCGTCAGCCTAGAGACGAGCGGAGACGCCGATCTCGCCGGGCTCGCCGCGCGCCTCTCCGACGCCCAGGCCTCGGGCCTCAGCGGTCGGGTTCACCGCCTCGCCGCGCTCATCGACGCCTCAGACGACTGGCCCGAGCGCGCGCTCTTGGAGCTGGGCCGCCTCGCGCTCATCGTCGAGGGCTACTCCCGCGTCTCACACCTGCCCGAGCCCAGCCAAGACGAGCTGCGGGGCCTCATCGGCTGGACCACCCGCACCGCAGATCTCCTGCGGGAGGCGCCCGCCGTCGTCGATCGCTGGCTCCTGTTGGGCGCCGCCACAGACACCGCCCCCGGCGGCGCGCTGAAGGTTCGGAGATCCTGGCTTTATGGCCAAGAGACGCGGCGGTTCGCCCTCTGGCTGCACTTCTGCCCCGAGCAGCGCAGCCTAGAGCCCCTTCCCCTCCAGGTGGGCGAGGCGCTGCGGGCGGCGCTGCATTTTTACCCGTCGCCCTCTCCCCAGCGCGCGGCGTTGGGGGAGCGCCTCGGCGAGCCGGAGACTGTGCGGAGTCTCCCAGAGGCCGATCTGTCCGTCGAGGCCGCCTTGGAGCGCGCGGCGGAGGTCTGGGGCGCCCAGCCGCTCTTGGAGCGCCAGCCGATGCACCTCCAGGAGGTGACCCCGGCGCGAATCGACCGCCGGTGGCGGGTCGCGGACCGCTCGGGGGTGGGGCTGCCTCTGAGCGCGGGCGACCACTGGGGCCTCCTCGCGCGCTCCGGCGGTCACCCGCTGCGCCTGTTCGGCGAGTGGGACGGCGAGGCCCTGCGGCCGCTGGCCTGCGCCACGCCCGGCGGGCTGTTGACCGTGGTGGGGGGCTGATGCACCCGTTTGTGCGACGTGCGCTCATCGGCGCCGACTCCTCCGCCGCCGAGACGGGCACCCCGGTGGACACGCTGGTGTCCCGGGACGAGGCCGCGCCGTGGCGGCTCTTGCTCTTGGCGGGCGCCTGGAGCGCCTGGCGAAAGGCCGGGTTCACGCCGCTCTCCCCGGCGGTGATGCCCGCCCCCGCGCCGGAGGAGCCCGCCCCAGACTTGCCTCCTGGCGTCGCCCGGCTGGTCGAGGACGCCCTCGCCGGGCACGGGGCGGAGCTGCTGCCGGAGCTCTGCCAGCGCGCCCGCGACCGAGGCCGCGTGCTGCCCCCGGCGCTCTTGCCCCTGGCGCTCTCGGTCACCGAGCCCGAGCGCCGCGCCTTGCTCACGCCGATCTTGGGCGCGCGCGGCCGCTGGCTCGCCGCCCAAGACCCGGCCTTCGCCTGGGGCCAAACCCAAGACGCCGATCTGGAGGAGCTGCGGCGCCGACTGTTTGAGGAGGCGACGGACACACGCC
>JBEAVX010000254.1:0-4514 GCA_041160755.1 Pseudomonadota bacterium | reverse complement strand
GCCCTTGCGGAGCAGCGCCGCCAACACCCGCCGCGCCTTCGTCGAGTTTCAGACGCCCATCAGGCCGCGAGGACCAAGGCCAGCTCTTCTTCGGTGGCCTCGCCGTGGGCGATCTTGTCCGCCAACACACGGAGCGCGAGGCTGACCGCGTTCAGGATCGCTTGTCGTTCGGTGTCGCCGTACTGCATGGCGCCCACCTCACGGACCTCGGCGATCCAGCGCCCGCTCTCCGCTTCGTACCCGGTCTCAACGGTGAATCGTTGATTCATCTTGGCCTCCAGCGGCGACCTACTTCGCCCCCACCCCCAACAACACCACCGGCACCGTCTTCAGCAGGAGCTTCACGTCCAAGAGCAGGCTCCAGTTGTCGATGTACTGGAGGTCTTGTTGCATCCAGGTCTTGAAGTCCACGTTGTTGCGGCCGCTGACCTGCCAGATGCAGGTGATGCCGGGCTTCATGGAGAGGCGGCGGCGCTGCCAGCGCTCGTACTTCTCGACCTCGGCGGGGATCGGCGGGCGGGGGCCCACAAGGCTCATCTCGCCGATGAAGACGTTCCAGAACTGGGGCAGCTCATCGATAGACGTCTTGCGGATGAAGCGGCCCAGGCGGGTGATGCGGGGGTCGTCGGTGATCTTAAAGACGGGGCCGTCCATCTCGTTCTTGGCCTCTAAGGCCGCCTTGAGGCGCTCGGCGTCGGCGACCATGGACCGGAACTTCCACATCGTGAACGTGCGCCCGTAGAGGCCGCTGCGCACCTGGCCGAAGAGGATGGGGCCCTTGGGGTCGTCGAGCTTCACGAGCAGGGCGATGAACATCAGGATCGGCGCGAGCACGATGAGCGCCAGGGCCGAGAGCACCACGTCCATCAGGCGCTTGAGCGCCAGGGCCTCGACGTTGGTGGGGGTCGAGGAGAAGCTCAGGACGCTGGAGCCCTCAAACTCGCGCAGGTGCGCCTGGCCCACCCGCATGCCCAAGAAGTTGGCGTCCATGCTCAGCTCGACGCCGACCTCCTCGCAGGTGTCGGCGATGGCGCGCAGGGTGCGGCTGTCCCAGGCCTGGCCGGTGACGTAGACCTGATCGACGGGGCTCTTCTCCAGAAGGCGCGGGAGATCCTTCACCCGGCCCAAGACCTTGTACGACGGGCCGCTGATCTCGCTGTCGGCGTAGTCGTCGGGGTGAACCACGCCCAACACCCGGATGCCCCAGCGGGGGTTGGACTCCAAGGTCTTCAACAGCGGCAGGGCCTTGGCGGCGGTGCCCACGATCAGCATGTTCTGCACGTTCAGGCCGCGACGGTGGCGGTCTTGAAGCCAACGCACGACGATCCAGCGGTTGAACAAGACCGCCGGGACCGAGAGCAGGGTGAACGGGATGAACACCGAGCGGGAGATGAGGGGGATCTGCTTGAAGGTGAACAGGCCCAAGAGCAGGATGCTCACGCCCGCCGCCGCGCCTTGGAGCGCCCGGCCGATGGCCTGGTTGCCTCGGGTGCGGTGCAGATCGTCGTAGCCGCCGACGTAGCTGATGCCGAAGACCCACGAGCCGAGCACGGCGGGCAAGGCGTAGAGGTGGTTCGTGAGCTTCAGCTCGTCCTGGAGCACCTTGGCGGCGAAGAGGTCCCACCCGATCGCGCGCCAGAGATCCACGGCCTCATGCCGAAGCGCGTAGACGGCGGCCCAGGTGAGCCCGAGCATGACCGCGTCGAGCGCGCGGACGGCGTTGCGCAGTCCGGGATGCTGGGCGTTACGCATGGTCTCTCCTCAGACGCAGAGCGTGTGGTCTCAAAACCGAACATGATAAGCGACTGGAACCCGAACGCGCACGTCGCGCGCCCTGGAGGCGGTCATTCCTTCGCCAACTCTTGTCCCGTGCCGCGTCGGCCCGCTCACCCTCGGCGACGGCGCCTTGACGCTCCTCGCCGGGCCCTGCGTCGTCGAGGGGCGCGACCGCACCCTGCGCATCGCCGAGGGCTTGGCCACGATGTGCGCGGCGCGTGGGCTCGGGCTCGTGTTCAAGGCGAGCTTCGACAAGGCGAACCGCAGCGCCGGGAGCAGCTTTCGGGGCCTGGGCGTCGCCGAGGGCCTCGCCGTGCTCGCCGAGGTGAAGGCCACCTTCGGCCTGCCCATCGTCACCGACGTCCACCAGCCCGAGCAGGCCGCGCTGGCCGCTGAGGTGGCGGATCTCCTGCAGATCCCGGCGTTTCTGTGCCGCCAGACCGACCTCTTGAACGCCGCCGCCGCGACGGGGCGCCCGGTGAACGTCAAGAAGGGGCAGTTCTTGGCGCCGTGGGACATGGCGAACGTCGTGCAGAAGCTCCGAGAGGCCGGCGCGGCGGGGATCCTGCTCACCGAGCGCGGCGCGAGCTTCGGCTACAACAACCTCGTCGTCGACATGCGCGGCCTCGCCGTCATGCGTGGACTGGGCGTGCCGGTGTGTTTTGACGCCACCCACTCGGTGCAGATCCCGGGTGGCCTCGGCGACAAATCCGGGGGACAACGTGAGTTTGCGCCGGTCTTGGCTCGCGCGGCGGTCGCCGCCGGGGTAGACGCCGTGTTCATGGAGGTCCATGACGACCCTGACAGCGCGCTCTCCGACGGCCCCAACATGCTGCCGCTGGACGGCCTGCCGAGCTTGCTCGACACGCTCCTGCGGCTTCACGCGGTGGTCCGGTCCTGAGCCCATCTCTTCTTCATCCTTCCTGAATCGTCACGGCGCCGACGCGCGCCGCCCTCAACGGAGCCAGAGCCTCATGCACACCCTTCGGATCACCCTGACCGCCGCCTTCGCCCTCGCGGGCCTCACGGCCTGCGCGCCCACCAAGGTCGAGGGCGTGTGGCACTTCTACCTGAGCCTCGCCGAGGGCTCGGACTGCACCCAAGACGTGCTGCACAACTTCAACGACGTGTTCACCGAGCCCGATCTCGGCGACACGGGCTCCCCCTGGACTGAAGAGACGACCTACACGGCGTCCGACGCCGAGATGTTCGGCCTCATCCGCGAGTCCGGCGACGAGCTCGTGCTGCTGCTCGGCGGCGGCATCTACGAGGGCGTGAAGGCCGACGGCGAGTACAAGCTCGTCCAGGATCGTTTTGAGACCAGCAGCGACGCCGACGCCCACGCCACGGGCTACCTCTACAAGGCCGTCGTCGACGCCCAGTCATCGACCACCTTCTCCGGCGGGATCTCCCGGGGCAGCTTCGAGGGCAAAGGCAGCGTGCGCTCGACCTCCAAGTCCACCTGGACCGAGTCCGACACCTGGCTGGAGGAGGTCGCGTCCTCCATCGGCACCTCCGGCCGCATCCCGTCCTATGACTACCTCACCACTGAAGACGACTTCGGCTTCATGGTGGCCTTGTACAACGATTACGACGCCGCGAACTGCCAGAGCGCCGAGTGCTCGCTCACCGTCACCGACACCTGCGTGACGAGCTTCCAGTTCAACGCTGACCGCACGGACATCAAGCCCGAGGAGTTTGAGGCCATCGCGGCGACGAGCCAAGACAACGGCATCTTCTAATGGACCGCAGCCGGGTCTTGGTCGCGACGGGCGCTTTGCCGTTGGTGCTCACGGTGCTGCTCGCGGGGTTCGCCCAGGCGCTCCCCGAGAACGTGCTGTGGGTGAACGGCGTGAAACACCTGCTCTTGGCCGCCGCCCGGCTCGCGCCGCTCTTGTGGTTGCCCTGGGCCCTGTTCGCCGCGCGCCAAGGCGCCTGGGCCGGGGCGACGGTGGGGGCGATCTTGGCCCTCATCGGCGGCGGGCTGCCTCCGCTGGACGACGAGGACGGCCCGGGCCTCGTGATCATGACCGCGAACGTGCAGGCGTTCGTGGAGGACGTGCCGACCCTAGAGGCCGCCTTGGCGACCTTCGACGCCGACGTGCTCATCACCATCGAGAAGCGTGGGGAGCAGGTCGCCGGGATGCGCCGGGTGGCCGACAACTACAGCCGCCCCATCCCCCGGACCTCCCACGGCCTCGCGGTGTACTGCCGCGACGGCGTGGACTGCGACGCGGAGATCACCGGGGAGATCGGCGTCAAGGGGTGTTCTCAGCCCGTGGCGATGGTGCGGGTCAACCAGGGGGCGCTCTGCCTGATCGGGGTGCACGTCCCGCCGCCGGTGCCCCTGTGCGCGACGGGCGCGCCGCCCTACGTCGCCTATGTCGCCGAGGCGATCACCGACGGTCGCCTCAACAGTGAGCTCGGCCCCTGCCGGGCGGGGGATCCGGCCTTGGTCATGGGGGATCTCAACGCCGTGCGCGGCAGCGAGCCCCACAAGGCGCTTCTGGCCCGGGGGCTCGACGATCCCTTCCGCTGGCGGGGGATCTGGGCGACGTCTTGGCCCGCCGGAGGCAAGTGGCCGAACCTGCCGCTCTTGCAGATCGACCACGCCCTCGTCGGCGCGTTGACCGTCGAGGGCGCCCGGCTTCACCGTGTCCCCGACAGCGACCACAAGGCGCTGCGGCTGCGGGTGACGCCGGGCTGAGGCTCAGCCCTCGACGAGGGTGGAGGCGGTG
>JBEAVX010000221.1:0-2640 GCA_041160755.1 Pseudomonadota bacterium | reverse complement strand
TGTTTGGGCGGGGGGGATGAGGTTGGGGCCGAGCTGACCCCAAACCGCCGACCCTCGGGGATCGATCGGTTGACAACTTTTGGGCGAGCCACCCGCACCCCTCCCCGCCGCCCCCGCGCGGGTGTACCCTTGGGGGATGAACGCGCCTCGCGCCCTCCTCGCCCTCCTCCTTCTGGCCGCCTGCGGAGCCCCGATGAAGTACGCCCTAGACGAGCTCCTCGATCAGCACGAGCCCGGCGCGATGCGCCCTGTCCCCCTGCGCCCGGTGCAGCGGCCGGTGTCCTCGGCGCCGCACCCCATCCGGCGCCTGGAGGTCTCTGAAGACGGTCGATTCTTGTTTGTGGCGCGTGAGGGCGGCGGTGAGCCCTTGGCGTACAGCCTCATCGATCTGCGCGACGGGGAGACGCGCTGGGAGTACCGCGACCCCTGCTGCGCGGGCTCCCCGCCGCGCTGGTCTGTGCGGCTTGGCGCCGACGGCGCGGCCCTGTTGTTGGGCTTCGGACCCGACGCCCCGGCCCAGCTCCTCTCGCCCACAGGCGCGCTCTCTTTGGTCGAGGGCGGCGACCCGGAGCTGCGCTGGGCCCCCGGCGGGCGCTGGTTCGGCGGCGCGGGCGGGGCCTGGAGCGCAGACGGCGATCGTCTCAGCGGCCCCCCCTTGCCCGAGGCCGAGCTGGGCCTCGTGCTCCCCGGCCCCCGCGAAGGCACCCTTCGCCTCGTCGCTGATGGCGTGCTCTACACCTGGGACGGTCAGACGCCCCCGGCGTCCGAGGGCCTCGGCCCGGACGTGAACGATCTCAACCAGGCCCGGCTCACTGAAGAGGGCTATTTTCCGCCCCGCCCGGCGCCGGACGGCGGCCACCTCGCCGCCCATGACCGCCTCGACCCCAGCCGCGTCCGTGTGTTGTCCCTCGACGGTGAGGAGCGAGAGGAGGTGCCCGCCTTTGTGCGCGCCGTGGCCTGGTCCTCACCGACCGCCCTGTGGGCCTTGGTCGCGGACGGCGAGGCCCCCGGCGAGATCACCCGCGTTGAGCTACAGTCCCGGGACTTCGCCGGTGGGCCCGCCACACCATTGCCCTGGCCCCAAGGCGAGCGCGCGAGCGCCCTGGCCGCCGCGCAGACGCCGCCTGTGTTGTATGTGGGGACCGAGGAGGGGAATGTGTATCGGATTGATCTGCCCTGAGCCCGTCGAGCGGGCGCGCGGTCAGGCCAAGGAGGACTCGTGAGCGAAAGGTCCAAAGATGAGGTCGCGGAGGCGCTGATCGCCTATCACTTCCGCATCGAGCCGGGCATGATCGAGATCTACCGCCTCGATGACCCCGACGACGCCGAGGCGCCCATTCGGCTCTTAGAGGTGAACCAAGAGACAATCGGCACCGACGCCGAGATCATCTCGTTTGGCTTTGCCCCGAGCGAGCGAGTGCCGTTCAGCACGGTGGTGGCCGAGATCACCCCGAGCGAGCTTGACCAGCTCCGCGTGAGAGGTTTCCCCCAAGGCTGGGATCTGACCGCCGCGCGGGTGACCCGCCGGAGCGGCGCGTGAGCGCCCCGAGCTTTGATGCGCCGTAATCGGCGTTCGCCGATGGCTTTCACGTACATCATCGCCGCGAATTATGCGGGTTGTGGAATTAGATCGGTCGATCGGCGGGGGGCTCGTTGACGCCTTGAAGGGCCAACAGTATCCTGTGCCAAGGAGGACTCGTGAGCAAGAAGTCCAAGAACGATGTGGCAGAAGAGCTGATCGCGCACCACTTCCGCGTCGAGCCCGGAATGGTCGAGATCTACCGCTTAGACGACCCAGACGACGCCCAGGCGCCCATTCGGCTCCTGGAGGTGTGTCTCCACGCGGTCCCGATGGGCAAGATCATGGGCTTTGGCTTCGCCGCAAGCGCAGAGGTGCCCTACACCACCATCGTGGCCGAGATCACGCCGGGCGAGCTCGACCAGCTCCGCGCGACGGGTTTCCCTGAAGGCTGGGATCTGCGCGCAGCACGGGTAACCCGCCGGAGCGCCGCTTGAGCGCACCGAGCCGCGAGGCGCTGTCCTCAGCGTTTCACACCCAAGCTCGCTCGGATTGGGCGGTCTATCTACATCTCGCCGCGCTCCCCGAGCACCCGCGCTGCCACGCGCTTCACTACCTGCAGATGGCCACCGAGAAGCTCGGCAAGGCCTACCGTCTACGCGACACAAGCGCGGCGACTGAAGATCTGCAGAGTGAGCACACCGGGTTCGCGAGCTTCCTGAGGCTCTACATCAATCAGCGGGCGTCTTCGTTGGCGGCGGAACGAGAGACCAACGAAGCCCTCAAACGTCGAGCCGTGGCCCTCGCGCGTGAGGTCGAGCGGCTGCATCCCAGCGTCGACAAGGCGCGATGCCCACAAAACGCTGAGTATCCATGGCCGGAGTCCGATAAGGTCGGCGTGCCTGTTCACTACGATTTCCCCAACCTCAGCTTCTTGCATGACCCCAAAGGCCGCGCGTTCTTGGCCTTGGTCCAGCGCGCCCTCGACGATTTTAGCTGACGCTCACCCCAACACCACCGGCTCCAGACTCTCCGGCCGCTGCGCCAGCTCCTCCTCCGTGAGCCGCGCGTACACCTCCACCAGATTTCCGCCCGGGTCCGTCAACCACAGCTCATGCAGG
>JBEAVX010000198.1:0-5957 GCA_041160755.1 Pseudomonadota bacterium | reverse complement strand
ACGTCGCCGGTCACCTCGCTCACGCAGGCCAAGGCGAGGAGCTGGGTCGTGTTGTCGGCCTCGATGAGGAGGTCACCCTCCACCTTGACCTTGCAGTAGCCGGAGCAGAGGTCTTGGGCGTTCTCGGGGGTCAACGTGCCCTCGAAGACGCTGCGGCTCATCCAGGCGTTGGGTTTGTCGTCGTCGCAGTCCTCGAAGCGGGCGAACCCGTCGCCGTCCTCGTCTCGTTGGCCGCAGCCGGCGCTCAGCAGGCCGAGGCCCAGCGCGAGGCCGACCCCCAAGCCAAGACGTGAGGAGGGGGTGAAGGCGGCGTCACACGCGGGCAGATGAAGACGCTGAGGCACGTGGACGCTCGGGGAGAGGGGGCTGTGAGGTCAACCCGCCTCTTTAGAGCGCCCACGCGCCGCTTCGGATCAGGGGCTCAGCCACTCCAGCTCGATGGTGTAGGCGTACTCCCCGATGGGGCCCTCGTAGCCCATGAGCACGAGGTAATACGTCTCGCCCGGCTGGAGCACCGCGCCCCAGTTGGAGAGGGTGAAGCGCTCGGGGTTCGTGTTCCCTTCGCCCCAGCCCACGGCGAGGTACGCCCCGGTCGAGTCGTAGATGTGGAAGTCGAGGTCGGCCCCGCCCTCCCAGGCCACGGCGGCGGAGAGGCCGAGGGGCTCGGACACGGTCAGGGCGAAGACGTCGTAGTCGCCGTCATTCCACGAGGGGTTGTCAACGCCGTAGCTCTGCACCCCGCTGATGATGTCGACGTAGCCGAGGCCCGAGGCCACGGGCAAGGCGTTGGCGCCCGCCACGCTCGTCATGTCCAGGGCGTAGTCGGCGCTGGCGATGTCCACGAAGCCCTCGTTGGGCTCGGTCTCGGCGAAGGTGAACCCGATCAGCTTCGGCGCGATGGCGTCGAGCACGACCTCGGACGGGGCCGTGTTCGCCTCGTTGGCGCTGAGGCTGACCTCGATGGGCGCGGTGTTGTACAGCGTGCCCGCGGGCAAGCCCTGGTTGAGCACGGTGAAGTCCCCGGCGACGAGCCACACCTTGCTCAGGTTGATGCCGACGGTGTGGTTGTCGATCGTCTCGCCGTACTCGTTCTCACCCTCTTCGCTGGTGACGGACTGCACATAGATCATCTCGTAGCTGCCGACCCACTCGCCGGTCGCCTCGTCCTGCACCCAGTCGGTGATCTGGGCCCCGGCGACGGGGTTGCCCCGGCTGAGGTAGTTGTCTGCGCTCGTGTAAGCGCCGACCATGAGCAGGCCGTCGTTCGGGTCGCTGCCGCTCACGGAGACGGTGTAGGACTCCGTCTTGCCGTTGCCCAGGTACACCGGGGTGATGACGAAGGCGTACTCGCCGCCTTCCTTGACCTCGTCGATGCCGAGGCTCACCGTGCCGCCGGTGCCGTCGCTGTACGCGGACGCGATGGGCTCGATGTCGGCGTCTACGTCGGGATCGCCCAGGCTGAGGTCGTAGACGGCGACCTCATACACCACGACGTCGGTGTACGAGGGCTCGGTCTCGCTCGTGTCGGTTGTGGCGGTGTCCGTGGGCTCGCTGGTGTCGCCGGTGTCGGTCGTCTCGGTGTCCGTCGGCTCGCTGGTGTCGCCGGTGTCAGGGGTGTCGGCGGTGTCGGCGGTGTCTGGCGCGGGCTTGGGCGGGCCCGCGGGCTCACCCAAGGTCACGGTGAACGAGAACGCGCCCGTCCCGGCGGGGCGGAACACGATCCAGTCCTTCTCGACGACGCCGTCGGCGGCGGCGTCCGCGCCGACCACACGCATCTTGCCGGTCCAGGTCTCAGGCCGCCAGCTCAAGGAGCCGAGGTCTAAGGCGGTGGCGAGGGAGTCTTTGGGGCTGTCCTTCACGTCGGTCTCGACGTCGACGGCGGCGCCGGGCAGGATCCGCGCGGTGCCGGTGAGCGTGGTCTTGTCGATGTCGGACTCGGGGCCCGCGCAAGAGAGCAGAAGCATCAGGGGGAGGAGCTGGGTGCGCATCTCAGAACTCTCCACGGAGGCCGACCTGGAGGCGGCGAGGGGTGGCGAAGGACAAGGGCTGGCCGAAGACCGGATCGCCGTTGCTGTCGGTGTAGACGCCCTCACCGTCCTGGTCGCCGTAGGTGGTGTTGATGCTCGTCACCGAGCGGTCGTTGAAGACGTTGGTGACGTCCGCGGTGAGCGCCCAGGTGGTCGGGCCCGCGCCGAAGGTGAGGCCGCCGCGCACGTCGGTGATCGACAGGCCGGGGGTGCGGTAGACGCCGTCGTTGTTGGAGTTGACGTTGCT
Organism: Pseudomonadota bacterium; assembly: GCA_041160755.1. Classification (GTDB taxonomy): domain Bacteria; phylum Myxococcota_A; class UBA796; order UBA796; family CAJQPC01; genus JADKFE01. Next base: position 3,683 of record JBEAVX010000198.1, on the reverse strand, counting down.
CCAGCCCTGGTCGTAGTTGTTCCAGTAGGTCGGCTGGTAGGGGAAGCCCGAGAACAGTCGGAAGTTGACGCCGTAGAGGTAGCCGACGCGCATGCTGCCGATGGTCCAGGCGGCGTTGTCCCGTTTGGTGCCCGAGAACTTCGCGGCGTGGGTGCGATCGTAGCTCAGGTAACCATCGGCGTACTGCTGCTGCTGGGGGTTGTCCCAGCTCACCGTGGCGCCCTGATCCGAGGCGTTGCCTTTGGCCTGGGACCAGACGTAGCTGCCGACAAACCACCACTTCTCGACGTTCGCGTTGACCGTGAACTCCAAGGAGTTGTAGAGCGTGTACAGCTCACGCGGCGTGCGCAGGCGGTAGATGCTCGTGTTCTCGCCGTTGCGGAAGCCGATCACGTCGGTGCCGTCGGCGTTCCAGATCAGGTTGACCTCGTCGTCCTCCCAGAAGTTGCGGGCGTGCTCACGGACGTAGGTGACGTCCACCGAGGCCGCGTCGCCGAGCGCCCGGGTGATGCCCAGGTTCCACTCGTCCGAGGTGGGGAAGGTGAGGTTCTCGCTGATGAGGAAGGTCGAGGAGTAGGTTTGAGAGGCCTCCGCCGCCCAGTCCCCGGCCTTCTCGTCCCAGCCGTATTGGCCGTAGCCCGTGGAGCGGTTGAGCGCGTAGCCGACGACGGCCAAGAAGCCCGGGTCCACGAAGCGGCCGTAGTAGCCGTGAATCGAGGTGGACTGATCGCCGAAGACGTCAAACGCCGCGCCGAACCGAGGCTGGAAGGCCACACCGGCGATGATCTTCTCGCCGACGTCGTTCTTGAGCGTCGGCGCGTCGAGGCGCAGGCCGGGGCGCAGAGTGAGGCGGTCGATGGGCTGCCACACGTCCTGCACATACGCCGAGAGGATGGTGCCGCCGACGGTGGCCTCTTGGTCGCTGTCGTAGCGGTACGACAGCGTGGGCGTGTAGCTGGTGATGTCCGCCGGGTCGCCGCTGTGGCTGTAGTAGTTGATGCCGTCCTGAATGCCCGGGTAACGGTCGTAGCCCGTGAGCTGCTCGACCTGCAGGCCGACCTTGATCCGGTGCTGGCCGATGAACTCGGGGAAGAACGAGAGCGCGGTGTTGGCGCTCATGCGCTCGCGGTTCGAGAGGTAAGCGTAGGGGTGCTCGCCATAAGAGAAGCCATCGGCGTCATAGGCCAGCCAGCCCTCGCCGAAGTCGTCCATACAGACGCCGTTGTCCCAGTTCTTGCAGTCCTCCCACAAGATGCTCGTGACGTTGACGTAGGAGGTCTGGTAGTAGAGCTGCGACTCGATGTTCATCAAGTTCGACGGCGTCCAGACGTGCCGGGCCGAGGCGATCCAGCCGCCTTGGCGCTGCACCCGCTCCCCTGAAGGCAGGGTGTAGGGGTCTTGCTGGGTGTTCTTGATCGTCGTCGGGTCGCCTTGGGCGTGGGCCGAGATGAGGTGGTTCGCTGTGGGCTGGAAGGTCAGCTTGCCGGTGAGGTAGTACGAGCGCCAGTCGCGCGGCGCGACCTCGGACATCTCGTCGCCGGTGAGCGGGTCGGCGCCGGTGGGGCGGCCCACGACGGCGTTGTCGAAGAACACCGTGTCGCGGTAGATGTCGGCCTGGCCCGAGACGAAGTACCAGAGCTTGTCTTGGATGATCGGGCCGCCGACGTTCAGGGCGTACTGCTGGCTGGAGTAGTTCGAGGGGATGGTGGGGTCGTCGCCGCGGCTCTCGTCGGGCTTGTACAGCTCGAAGTTCTCATCCGAGTAGAAGACGCTGCCCAGGACCTCGACCTCGTTGCCGCCGGACTTGGTGATGATGTTCACCGCGCCGCCCAGAGAGCGCCCGTACTCCGCGTCCATGCCGCCGGTGATGACCTGCAGCTCTTGGATGGCGTCGTAGTTCATGTTCATCGAGAACGTGTTCGTCACCGGGTCGGTGATGTTCACGCCGTCGAGGTAGAACTGGTTGGCGCTGTCCATGCCGCCGCGCATGTTCGCGTTGCCCGAGCCGACGACGCCGGGGGTGACGGCGACGACGGACTGGTAGTCGCGGCCCGCCGTGGGCAGGTCGCGGAGCTGGGCCGAGGTGAGGTTCACGCCGCCGCGCACCTTCTCGACATCGACGACCGGGGGCGTGTCGGTGATGATGATGACCTCGCCGCCTTGGGCGAGGCTCAGCGTCACGGTGAGGGTTGTCGTGCCGCCGGGGCTCACGCGCACACCTTGGGTGGCCCAGGTGTTGAACCCAGGCTTCACGGCCTCAACGCGGTACTCGCCGGTCGGGAGCTGGGTGAGCAGGAACTCGCCGTCTTCGTTCGTCTCGGCCTGGCGGGGGCCGATCATCGTGGGGGAGGTGACGGTGAGCAGAGTGCCTGGCACCGCGGTGCCGTCGGTGTCGAGGACCCGGCCACGAATCTGACCGGCGAGGTCAGCGGCCTGGGCTTCGCTCAACAGCGCGAAGGTGGTGAACAGGACTGCGAGGGTGCGGGAGACCATCCAGGTGTGCTCCGGTGTGGGGTCGAACGAGAGGGGCGATCCGGTCAAGGGTGACTCAGTTGTGTCGCTTTCGCAACAGCCGCAAACGGCAACCGGCCAACATCTCAAAAGACTTGCGCTTCTTGACGGGATCTCAAGGGTGCGGTGGCGTCAAAGATTCCGACGCGCGCGGCGCCCCGACCCTCTGGGCGGGTGGTCGCGCCGCGTCGCGCAGAGGGTGATCTCTGGCTCCGGGACAAGGTCTGACCGAGCGTCTTGGGTGGCGCGTCGGTCGCGGTCAGAACGGGGCGCAAGCGCCACGTTGGAGGAGCCTGCGCCGAGACGGAGCAGCCTGCTGCGCCAGATCGGCGCGGTGACCGCCGTGTCTGGGCTCGGCGCGGCGAGGCACGGCCTTTGCATTTGTTGGGTGCGCACCGCCCACGAAGGAGCACCCCGATGCCCACCGCCGTCCCCACCTGGGGGTTTGTCACCGCCGCGCCCCATGAGCACCTCATCCACGTCCGCGATGGCCGCGTGCTCAACGCCGCCCAAGGCGGGAGCTGCTTCAAGCGCCCCACGGACACCGTGGCGTTGGTCGATACCTCGGTGCATCGGGTGCAGTTCACGGCGGATCAGGTCACCCAAGAGCGCGCGGGGGTCGCCGTCACCGGCCTCGCGGTGTTCCGCATCGTGCGGCCGTTGTTGGCCTGGCGGATGCTCAACCTAGAGAGCTTCAAAGAGGTCGAGGCCCTGCTTCGGGAGATGTTTGTCGGCGCCACCCGCCGCCTCGTCGCGAACCTCACGCTAGACCAGTGCCTCACCCAGCGCAAAGAGTCCCTCGCCGTCGAGCTCATGGCGGAGGTGGCGCCGGTGGTCTCGGGCAAGGGCCAGGCCCAAGACGACGCCGATCGGGGCTGGGGCATCGCCATCGACACCATCGAGATCCAAGACGTGCGGGTGCTCTCCAAAGAGGTGTTTGAGCGCCTGCAGGCGCCGTTTCGGGAGCAGCTCTCGCTCTCGGCGCTCCAGGCCCGGGCGGAGGTCATGGCCGCTGAGGCCCAGGTGAGCGTTGAGCAGGCCCGGCGCAAAGAGGACGCCCGCCGGGAGATGATGGCCTTGGAGGAGGAGCGCCTCGCCGCCGAGCGCGCCCGCGCCCGGCAGACCTTGGAGCACGAGGCCCAGCTCGCCCGGGCCCGCCTCGCCGCCCAGGT
>JBEAVX010000192.1:0-2983 GCA_041160755.1 Pseudomonadota bacterium | reverse complement strand
CCATCACGGGCCTCGTCGGCTACGCGCTCAGCGCCGCCCCGGAGATCACGACTGACGATCTTCGCGCCGACGCGCTCGGGTTTATGCCGACCCTCAACGGCGAGGCCCGCCTGGGCGCGCTCTCCGTGTCTGGGCGGCTCAGCCCCGGCGCGTCGCCGCTGCCGATGCCCACCGACTTGGCCTTGGGCGGCCCGGCCCTTCCCAACGAGCTGCGCGCCCTCTACAGCCTTCGTCGAGATCAGGCCCTCCGCGTAGGGTTAGGGCTCTTGGTGCTCAGTCAGCCTACTGTGACGTTTGAGCAGGCGGTGCTCACCGCCGAGGGCGCTCAGGTGGCCGTCGATGTGCCGAGCTTCGGCGCGGCGCCGGCCGCTGGGCCGCTGCTGTCGGTGGGCCTCGGGGGCGGTGAGTCCCTCCAGTGGTCGGCCTCGGCCCGGGTCGCCTGGACCTTCGCCCCCGAGGCCGGCGCCGCCGCGTCTGGGACCTTGGGGGGTCAGGTGGCCCTGCCCGTCGGGCCTGTGCAGGTGATCCTCGGCGCCGAGCTCGGCTCGCTCAAAGCGATGGAGAGCCAGCCCGGGCCCTGGTTCTACCCCCAGGTGGTCGGAGGTGTGCAGTGGTCTCGCTGAGCCTGTTGTTTGTGCTCATTGGCTGCGGCAGCCGGGTGAGCTGGGAGCTGCTCAAGTCCGATTGTGTGCCGACCGAGGAGGTCTGGTATGACGGCGTCGATCAAGACTGTGACGGCAACGACGAGGATCAGGACGGCGATGGTCTCGGCGTTGACGAGGACTGCTGGGACGACCCCAACGACGTCGCGTTCTTGGACGAGGCCGTTGGCGCCGGGCTCAGCCTCACCGCCGCCCAGGTGTTCGCTGGCGCAGATGACACATGGTACGACGGCGTCGATCAGAACTGCGACGGCGAGAGCGACTTCGACCAAGACGGCGACGGTTTTGAGAGCGCCAACGATGAGCAGGCGGACGGAAGCGTTGGGGAGGACTGCGATGATGTGGCCGCCACCACAAATCCGGGAATCTACTACGATGCTTGTTGGGAGGGGATCGACAATGACTGTGACTTCGCTGTTGACGAAGGCTCCATCGGGGCGAACTGCTACAGCGCATTGGGTGGGGAGCTGGTGATCAGCGAGCTGTTTACTCTGGGCAGCGCGACCACCGATCCCCGAGGAGAGTGGTTCGAGGTTTACAACCCTCACGCCACACACACTGTGTATATGGAGTCATTCATCATCACGCGACAGCACAACACCAGCGGGAACGTATCATTTACGATCGACGAGGTGATCGCGGTCGCCCCTTCAGGTACGGCTGTCTTCTGTTACGTCGGTACCCCCCTTGGCGGTAGGTGCGACTTCGAGTACGGTAACTTCCGTCGCACGGGCTTCGAACTCACACAAGACGCCAACACGACGCTCGAGATCGCCACCACCACCGCAGATGTTGTCTCTCGCACGCTCGACAGAGTGAACTACGATGGGACAGTCGGAGCCGGCAAGGCTGGGACATGGCCTGGAGTAAATGCAGGATACTCCTACGAACTTAAGCCCGACAAGCTCATCGCCAAGGATAATGATGACGGCGACGTCTGGTGTGAGACGACCGGCGATGCCTACCACAGTATTTTCTACAACACCGACATCAGGTATGACCCGCGCAAGATGAACATCCGTGGAGGTACTTACTTAGTAAAAGTTAGATCCGACTACGGCACCCCCAACGCCGCCAACACCTGCCCATGAACACCTCCTCCCTCACCTCCACGCTCCCCGACGACCTTGAGCTTCTGGAGACCCTCGGTTCAGGCACCTTCGGCACCGTGTACGTCGCGCGGCTGCATGACGGGGCGCTCTCCCGCACGGTCGTGCTCAAGGTGCTCAAGCAAGACTGGTCGAAGGAGCCGGAGGCCCTGCGTCGGGCCCGGGATGAGGCCGCGATGCTCTCGCGACTCAACCACGACAACATCGTCCGGGTGGAGCGGCTCACCACCTGGCGCGGTCACGTCACCGTTGTGATGGAGCACCTCGTCGGGCTGTCTTTGGATCAGGTGCTGCGACATCATGGGCCGTTGCCGGTGTGGTCGGCCTTGGAGATCACCAGCCGGGTGTGCTCGGCCCTAGACGCCGCCTACGCCGGTGTGCCGCCGGGGGAGGCCAAGCCCCTGCGCATCGTGCACAGAGACATCAAGCCCTCGAACATCCTGCTCACGGTCTCCGGCGCGGTGAAGGTGCTTGACTTTGGCGCCGCGCGCGCCGAGTTTGACGCCCGTGAGGCCTCTACCCGAAGCATGGCCTTCGGCACGCTGCTGTACATGGCGCCAGAGTGTTTTGACGGGGGACCGCCCGGTCCCCCTGTGGACATCTACGCCTTGGGCGCGACCTTGGTGGAGCTGCTCTCCGGGGAGCCCTTGGGCAAACTCTCGGTGAGCCCGCAGCGGTTCTGGCCTGCGCTTCAGAGACGTCTATCGCGACTGCAGCTCGTAGATCTGCCGATCGGTCCAAGCCGGGATGCCGTCCTTGAGCTGATCTCATGCACGATTCGGTATGATCCCAGCCAGCGCCCTGACGTACAGACGCTCCGCACCTCCTTACGGGAGCTGATGAACACGCAGCCGATCCGCCGCATTGGCCTCGACCAGCTTGGGGAGACTGTGGTGGATCCGCTGTATCGCCGACGCGAGGTCCTCCCAGCGACGCCCCCTCTCGGCACGTTGTTCGTACCTGGAGGAGTGCTCGACGCGACGCCTCCGGTGACAGCGAAGGCCCCACCCCCATTCGCCGATGATGCGACGATCGCGCTCCGTAGGGAGGAGGCCCCCATCATCTCCAAACGCCTCTCTGCCCCTGTCGCCCCGACGCATTTGGGTAGGTGGCCTCAGTCACACGCGGCCCCACATCCGACCGCCACGGCCGGACTCGCCCCGACGCCGAAGCGAGCGCCACCAAAGCGCCCCGTCGCGCTCAATTCACAAC
>JBEAVX010000160.1:0-3383 GCA_041160755.1 Pseudomonadota bacterium | reverse complement strand
CCCCGTGCAGCCCGATGTGGTACGCCGAGCAGCTCGTCGGCTGGCTCGACGCCTTGGCGGTGCCCCGGGCGGCGGTGATCGGGCACTCCATGGGCGGGCAGACGGCGATGGAGCTGGCCTTGCGCGCGCCGGAGCGGGTGGCGGCGCTGGTGCTCGCCGCGCCCGCGGGCATCGAGGTGTTCAGCGAGGCCGGCGCGGCGTTTATGCGCGGCTACTGGCATGAGCGCCGGGCGCTGGAGGCCTCGCCGGTGGAGGTCGAGGCGAACTTCAAGAAGCTCGCGTTCAACGTGCATGATGAGCACGTCGAGCGGCTGTTGATCGAGCGCCTGCGCGCCCAACGTCACCCGAGCTTCGTGCTGACCAGCCGCACGGTGAGCCGAAACATCGCCGGGATGCTCGATCACCCCGTCGCGCCGCGCCTCGCCGGGCTCACCACGCCGACCTTGATCGTCTGGGGCGAAGACGACCGGATGATCCCCAACCCCATGTTCACCGGCGGCTCGACGGCGGAGCTCGCCTCCCGGGGGCGGCGCCTGTTCCCCACCGCCCGGGCCGTGCTCATCCCCGGCGCCGGGCACTTCGTGCACCATGACGCGCCCGAACGATTCCATGACGCGGCGGGCGACTTCCTGACACGGCACCTCCGGAGGCGCTGATGGCCAAGGTTGAGCTGACCAACCACCTCAAGCGGTTCTTCCCGACCCTTGGGCCCCAGACCCTCCCCGCGAGCACCGTCGCCGAGCTGGTGCGGGCGTTGGACGCCCGGTTTCCGGGGATCGCGGGCTACCTCGTGGACGAGCGGGGGGCGCTCCGAAAACACGTCAACATCTTCATCGACGGCGAGATGGTCGTCGACCGTGCGCGCCTGGGTGACGCTCTGGACGAGCGCAGCGAGGTCTTCATCGCCCAGGCCCTCTCTGGAGGCTGAACATGATGTCGTTGAGAATGTTCTTAGGCACCCGCAAGGGCCTCGTCGTCTACGCCCGCACCCCCGACGGCTGGCGCCTTGAGAGCGTCCACCACGTCGGCAACCCCGTCTCTTACGCCGTCGAGGATCCTCGGAACGGCACATGGTGGGCCGCCCTCGATCATGGCCACTGGGGCCAAAAGCTCCAGAGAAGCCGGGATCAGGGCCAGAGCTGGGAGGAGGTGAAGGCCCCGGCGTACCCTGAAGACGCCGAGCGGGGCGACGGCAAGCCGGCCACCTTGGAGTACATCTGGCTCATCGCCCCCGGGCCCGCCGCCCAGCCGGGGCGCCTGTACCTCGGCACCAACCCCGGCGGCCTGTTCGTGAGCGACGACGGCGGCGACACCTTCACCCTCTGCCGGGGCCTGTGGGACCACCCGAGCCGCACGCAGTGGACCGGCGGCGGCAAAGACACCCCCGGCATTCATAGCCTCGTGATTCACCCCGACGACCCCGACCGCCTCCTCGTCGGCGTCTCCTGCGGCGGCGTGTTTGAGAGCCGCGACGGCGGGCGGCGCTGGGCGCCGAAGACCAAGGGCCTCCTCGCCACGTTTCTGCCCGATCCCGAGGCCGAGATCGGCCACGATCCCCACCTCATCGTCGCCTGCCCGGCGCGGCCCGAGGTGCTCTGGCAGCAGAACCACTGCGGCGTCTTCCGCAGCGTGAACGGCGGCGAGCGCTGGGCCGAGGTGAGCGCGGGGCCGCCACGTTTCGGCTTCGCCGTCGCTGTAGACGAGCTCAACCCCGATCGGGCCTGGCTCGTGCCCGCGGTGAGCGACGAGCGGCGCCTCGCGACGAGCGGCGGCCTGAGCGTGTCCACCACGTCGGACGGCGGCCAGACCTGGCGTGAGCTGCGCGAGGGCCTCCCTCAAGAGGGCTGCTTTGACCTCGTCTATCGCCACTGCCTCGACAAACGTGGCCCCACCTTGGCCTTCGCCAGCACCACCGGAAACCTCTACGTCTCCGAAGACTTTGGCGAGCGCTGGACGCTGTTGAGCCACACGCTCGCGCCGGTGTACTCGCTGCGGTTTGGGGCCTGACGCGCCCTCGGCTTCGCTGACGCCGAGACGACAACGCTGACAGAGCGACGCCCGAGCCGTCACGAGGGCGACTCGGGCGCCGGTTGACCGTCGCGCGGGGACTAGGCCGCGCGCTTCCGCCGGGCCCACAAGGCCCCGAGCGCCGCCACCACGCCCGCCCACCAGGGCTGGCTCGTCGTGGTCGCGCAGCTCAGGCCGCCGCCGCCCTTGGGCACGCCGGGGACGAGATCATCGCCGGTGTCGCCGGTGTCGTCCAGGCCGCTGTCGTCGGGGCCGGGCACGTCGTCGGTGGGATCGAGGGGGTTGGTGCCGGCGCTCACCTCTTCGCCGTCGATCACGCCGCCGTCATCGCTGTCGGCGTCGAGGGGATCGGTCCCGTGGGTGTTCACCTCGTCGCCGTCGTTCAGGCCGTCGTCGTCGCTGTCGGCGTCGAGGGGATCGGTCTCGTGGGTGTTCACCTCGTCGCCGTCGTTGAGGCCGTCGGTGTCGGTGTCGGGGTTGAGCGGGTCCGTCGTCGTGGTGTTCACCTCGTCGAAGTCGCTGAGCCCGTCGCTGTCGGTGTCGGCGTTGAGCGGGTCGGTGCCGGTGTCGTAGGCCTCGTCGCCGTCGGTGAGGCCGTCATCGTCGGTGTCGGGGTCGAGGGGATCCGTGCCCAGCTCGGCCTCCGCCGGGTCCGAGACGCCGTCGCCGTCGGTGTCCTTGAGGTCGTCCTCGCCGTTGAACGGATCCGTGCCGTCGAGGGTGATCTCCTCACCGTCGGTGCGCCCGCCGTCGTCGGTGTCGGCGTCGTTCGGATCCGTGCCGTGCACGTCGACCTCGTCGAGGTCGTTGAGGCCGTCGGCGTCGGTGTCGGCGTTGTTCGGGTCGGTGAGGGTCTCGTCGACCTCACGGCTGTCGGAGAGGCCGTCGTCGTCGCTGTCGGCGTCGTTCGGGTCGGTGAGGGTCTCGTCGACCTCACGGCCATCGAGGAGCCCGTCGTCGTCGCTGTCCTCATCGAGGGGATCCGTCGAGACCTCATACACCTCGCGGCCGTCGAGGAGCCCGTCGTCGTCCGTGTCGTCGTCGAAGGGATCCGTGCCCGTGGTCGTGGTCTCGGCGTAGTCGCTGATGCCGTCGTCGTCGCTGTCCAGCAGGTCATCGTTGGGGTCCAGCGGGTCGGTGCCGTCGAGGTTGACCTCTTCGCCGTCGCTGCGGCCGCCGCCGTCGGTGTCCTCATTGAGGGGGTCGGTGCTGTGGACGTTGAGCTCGTCGCCGTCGGTGAGGCCGTCGCCGTCGGTGTCGGCACCGATGGGGTCGGTGCCGGTCGTGTTGATCTCTTCGTCGTCGCTGAGGCCGTCGTCGTCGGTGTCGGTGTCGAGGGGGCTCGTGCCGTAGGT
>JBEAVX010000144.1:0-8331 GCA_041160755.1 Pseudomonadota bacterium | reverse complement strand
GTCGTGGCGTAGTAGTACAGAGACTTGCTGCCCACCGTTCGATTGGAGGTGACGCTCGTCAAATGGAAAGCCGCGCCGCCCGTGAAGTCCCCGGCGATCGTCGGCAAGGTCCACTTCGTCGCTGTGGTCGAGAAGCCGCTCGCGCCGCCTTTGTACACGAGCCAGTGTTTGTTCCCGATCTCGGCATCGGCCTGATCAAAGGTGAGCACGAGGTCGTTCACGCCGTCGCCGGTCAGGTCGAAGGTCGTGGCGTAGTAGTACAGAGACTTGCTGCCCACCGTTCGATTGGAGGTGACGCTCGTCAAATGGAAGGCCGCGCCGCCCGTGAAGTCCCCGGCGATCGTCGGCAAGGTCCACTTCGTCGCCGTAGACGAGAAGCCGCTGCACGAGAGGTCGGCGTCGGCGTCGCTGTCGCTGTCGGCGTCACCATCGGCGTCGCTGTCGGCGTCACCGTCCGCGTCGCTGTCGGCGTCACCGTCCGCGTCCGCGTCGGCCTCTACCTCGCTGTCAGCGCCGGTCTCTTGGGGATCATCATCGACCTTCCCGTCCCCAGCGGCCGGGTCACAGGCGATCAAGGAGGCGGCGAGCAGCAGGGTGAGGGGCAGCGCGGGCTTCATGGGCTCTTCCAGAGGTGTCAGTGGCCGAGCCAAGGTAGGGCAAAAAAACATCCCCGTCAACCAACCCCCGCGCCCTCCCGAAGCACGCCGCGCAACAGGATATGCGCCGGGTCGGCGTGACAGCGGGCGTGCCACACGAGGCGCAGCTCCACCGTCGCCGCGCCGTCGTCGAGGGGCACCACCTGAAGCTCAGGCACCCGCTCGGCGAACAGCACGGCGAGCCGGCGGGGCAACACCAGCACACGCTCGGAGCCCGTCAACATCCACGGCGCCGCGGCCTGGTTGGGCGTGCGCACGGCGACCGGGGCCTCGGGCACGCCGAGGCGGCTGAGCGCGTCGTCCTCCACCCATCCGCCGGGGCCGAGCACCATCGGCACGACCTGGGGGAAACGCGCGAGCTCCTCGATCTGGGCCTCGGGCGGCGCGCACAACAAGGGGTGCCCCGCGCAGACCAAGGCCGCGTAGCCCTCGACGAGCAGGCGCCGGGAGTAAAAGTCGGCGGGCAGGTGATCGTCCGCCCACAGGCCGAGATCGAGGGCGCCTTGCTCAAGCTGGCGCAGGGCGTCGGGCTCCACCGGGACCACGTCGAGGCGGGCGAACGGCGCGCGCAGGCTGAGCCGGGCCAGGGCCGGGGCGAGCACGGTCAAGGCGCCGTGGTCGTTCGCGGCCACCCGAAACCGCACGGCGCTCGTCCCGGGGTCGAAGCGGGCGGGGGCGAAGACACGCTCCAAGGCGGCGGAGGCGTCCGCGACCAAGGGGCGCAGGCGCTCGGCCCGGGGGGTCAAGGCGTAGCCGCCTCGGGCGCGCACGAGGAGCTCATCGCCGAGCGCCGCCCGCAGCCGCGCGAGGCCCCGGCTCGCCGTGGGCTGGCTCACGCCGAGGCGCTCGGCGCTGCGGGTGACGCTCAGGGTCTCCAAGAGGAGCCCGAGCAGGCGCAGGCTGCCGAGGTCCAAGGCGTCGAGGCGGGGGTCATTCATGTTTTGCATGATGAGGTCACATCGACACTCTACCCTGAATAGTGCCCAAGAACCAAAGGGCTCCACATGGGGAGCGCGGCGCGGCTGGGATAAGGGGTGCGCTTCGGAGGAACGATGCTCGCCCTGGAGCCCACCACCACCGCCGCTGAAGCCGTCGCCCGGCTGCTCGACCGGCTCTTGCCCACCTTGCCCGCCGGGGCCAAGGTGCTCGTGAAGCCCGATTGGTGCGCGCGGCACGATCCCCGCCCCGCCGAGAACACCTCCCCGGCGTTCTTGGAGGCCGTGCTCACCTGGCTCGTGGCGAAGGGCGCGCGGCCCGCCTTGGGGCACACCGCCCTGCTCACGCCGCCGGACGTGCCCTACCTCAGCTTCACCGAGCTGCTCAAGGTCGCGGGGTGCAATGAGCTGCTGGAGTCCTTCCCCCACGTTCGGCTGATCGACTTAGAGACCGAGCCCATGGCCCTGCGGCGCAGCGGCGAGGACACGCTTCTGTTGCCGACGACCTTGGGCGAGTTCGACCTCGTGATCGTGCTCGGCACCCTGAAGACCCACATGGGCACGCTCTTCGCCGGGGGCGCGAAGTCGCTCATGGGCCTCATCCCCGACAGCGAGCACCTGCGGTACCACCGCGACGGCCTTCACCGCCTGCTCGCGGCCCTGGCCGACGCGGCCTGGCCCACCCTCACCCTGATCGAGGGCAGCGTCGGCATGGAGGGCGAGGGCCCCCACCACGGCGACCCGGTGCCCCACGGCCTCGCCCTCGGCGGGGATGATCTGCTGGAGGTGGACTGCGCCGCCGCCGGGCTCATGGGCATCTCCCCCGACGAGGTGCCCCACCTCAAGCTGCTCGCCGCCCGCCGGGGCCGCGCCTTGCCTGGGCTGCCGCCGGAGTGGGCGCCGCTCGTCCGCCGCTATCGTCGCCCGAGCGCCCACATCCAGCACGGTCGCCGGGTGCGGGTGTACCCCGGAGACTCCTGCGCCACCTGCCAGGTCGCCGCCTCGTCGGTGGAGCGTTTCGCCCGGGAGAACCCGCACCGTGTGGCGGACGTCGCCGCCGTGGTCTCGATGTTGATGCTCAAGGGCCTCAACGTCTGGATGGGCCACCAGCCTGAAGACCGACCACCGCCCGCTGGAGAGCTCAGCCTCGCCGTCGGCGACTGTGCACGGTCTTGGGCCGAGGCCCACGGCGTGCCTCTGGTCGGCGGCTGCCCCCTGCGGGTGCACGAGGTGCAGCCGACCTTGGTCGAGCTGATGCGCCGCTTAAACGCCGGGGAGCTGCCGCCGCCCCAAGGAGGTCGCTGATGCGCATCGTGCTCACCGGGGCCACGACCCCACTCGGCCGCCGCGTCGTGCAGCGCCTGCTCGCCTTGAGCCCTCGCCCCGAGCTCGTGCTCCTCGTTCGCCCTGAAGAGCGTGATGCTTGGCGCGGGACGATGCCCGAGGCCGAGATCGTCGTCGCCGATCTGGTCACGCCGGAGCGATACGGCCCGGCCTTGGTCGGGGCGACCGTGTGCCTTCACCTCGCCGATCTCAGCCAAGCGGACGACCCTCGGCTCTTGGAGGTCAACCTCAAAGGCACACAGTCGCTCCTCCACGCCTTCGGGGCCTACGCCCAGGCCGAGCGGTTTGTGCTGCTCTCCACGGCGCTTCTGGACCAGCCCGCGCCGGACGACCCCGACGTCGGCCCCGAGCGCTTCGGCTCGATGTGGCTCGCCACCCGGGCCGGGGCCGAGGCCCGCACGATCCATTGGGCGCGCCGTCTGGGCGTCGAGACCGTGATCGTGCGCGCCGGGCACCCCTACGGCGCCTCCGGCATCGAGGGCCCGCTCTCGGGTTGGCTCGACGCGGCGGCGGCTTCAGCGGAGTCCGACGGTCGCCTGAGCGTCGAGGGCGCGGAGCTCCCCCTGCCCTTCGTACACATCGACGCCTTGGCTGAAGCCCTCACCCAACGCGCCTTGGGCGAGCTGCTCCCCGGCGAGCGCCGCCTCGTGGGCTCCGTCTCCCGAGCCGACGCCGTGGGCCTCGTCACCACCCTGGCCGCCGTACACGACCGCCTCTGCCAGTCCACAGAGCGCTCACCCCACCGCGAGCGCCCCCGCCCTCGCCTGCGCCGCCTGCTCGCCTACGTGAGCCGCAGCGAGTCCTTGCCCGTGGTGCCGAGCTTCTTACGCCGCCCGGTGGTGCGCGCCGCGAACCCGGCCTGGGTGACGCGGTTTGGCCCGGCGGACGTGGGCGGGCTGGTGGATGCGCTGGTGGGCGGGGCGTGCTGAGCCCCGTCACCTCGCCAACATCCCCCACAGCGCCGGCTGGGCCGTGAGCTGGCGCAGGGGCTCGTTGGGGTCGCGGGCGCCGCGCAGCTCGGGGAGGGCCGGGCGCAGGCTGAAGTCTCGGGCGCGGGAGAAGGCGTAGCGGATCGTCGCCACGCGGAGCGCCAGGGCCCAGGCCTCGACCTCCTCTGGCGTGGCGCGCTTGAGCGCGGACCAGCCGTTGACGAGGGCCTCGACACGCTCGGGGTCGTAGCTGTGCTCGGCGTCGTCGTAGGCCAAGGCGTAGACGGCGACGGCGAGGTCGAGGAGGCGGGGGCCGCGCCCGGCGGTCTCAAAATCGACGACGCAGGGGCCACCGTCGCGGTGAAAGAGCAGGTTCTCGGCGAAGAGATCGCCGTGAACGATCGCCTGGGGCAGCTCATCCAGGGCCGTGGCCACGCGCTCGTCGGCGTAGAGCGCCGCGATGGCCTCGTAGACCTCGGGGTGCAGCGCCTGCAGGGGCGCCTGGTCAGGCGAGATGTGGCGGCTCATGAACGTCGCGGGGTGGTAGAGCGTCGGCGGCAGCTCGTCCGGGGCCTCGACGGCGTGGACCTCGGCCATCCAGCGGCCCACGGCGTTGAGCTGGTCGAGGCTGAGCGAGCCCTTGGGCACCACGGCGCCGGGCAGCTCCTTGAACAGCACGGCGGGCTTGTTGAACGCCCAGATGAACGGCTTGCCCCCGGCCGCAGGGATCACAGCGGGCGCCTGGTGGCCCGCGAGGCGGCGCAGCACGTCGAGCTCTCGGCGGACGTCGTCTTCGCCAGCGCGCTCGGTGAGGCGCAGCACGAAGCGCCCCCGGGTGGTGAGCAGGCGGTAGAGCGTGTTGGTGGTGCCCTCAGCGATCGGGTCGATGCGCAGAGCGCGCATCCCGTAGGCGCGCATGATCCCGTCGATCTGCGCGGCGCTGAGGGGGGTGATCACCGCCATGCCTGGCCTCTCGTCGACATCTCGTCCCGGGGTGCGGTCGTCGGGCTCATCCTACCTGAGCGACGACAAAAAGGCATCACCCCCATGACCCGGATGTCGTGGTCCCCCACGCGGCGTGTCATGGTGGGCCGCCGAGAGTCCGTCCAGGGGTACACTGGGCGCGATGGCACGCCCTTTGCTTAGGCTCAGCGCGAACCACCCGGAGACGCTCATGCGCCTGACACTGACGCCCGCCCTCGCCTTGCTCCCGCTGTTGGCCTGCGGACAGCGCGCGCTGACTGACCTGAGCGCTGACGAACAAGCCGTGGTCCTCGGCCACAACGAGCTGGCCTTGGACCTCATGGCCGCCGCGCCCGCGGATCAGAACCTCTTCATCGGCAGCTTCTCGATCACCTCGGCCCTGGGCATGACCTACGCCGGGGCCGCCGGTCAGACCGCTGAAGAGATGGCCGCGGTGATGCACGTCAACGTCGAGGACGGCACCTTCCACGAGGCCCTCGGCGCGATCTCCCGGGACCTCAACGGCCAACACAAGGGCTACGACCTGCTCTCGGGCAACCGCCTGTGGGGCCAGAAGCGCCTGGGCTTTGAGCGAGACTTCTTGGACATCACCGCCAAGGACTACGGCGCCGAGCTCAAGGAGCTGGACTTCGACCGAGACAGCGAGGCGGCCCGCAGAGACATCAACCGCTGGGTCTCTCGGCAGACCAACGGCCACATCGACGAGGCCCTCCAGCGCGGCGACGTCAGCCGCGAGACCAAGCTCGCGCTCACGAACGTGATGTACTTCCACGCCGACTGGGCTGAGGCCTTCGAGGCCGACTCCACGAGCCCCCAAGACTTCACCCTCGCCGACGGTGAGGTCGTGCGCGCGCCGATGATGAGCGGCACCAATCCCGCCGGCCTGTACGTGGACGAGGAGGTCTCGGTGCTGCGCCTGCCGTACAAAGGTGAGGAGATCTCGTTCATCGCGATCTTGCCCGCCGAGCACGACGGCCTCGCCGCCTTGGAGGAGGGCCTGAGCGTCTCCCAGCTCGACGCCTGGCTCAACCGCATCGAAGGCGGCACGAGCGACGTAGACATCCAGCTCCCCAAGTTCTCGATGTCACACCGCCTCTCCCTCAAGCCGCTCCTCAAAGACCTGGGGATGCCCTTGGCTTTTGACCCCGAGCTCGCCGACTTCTCGGGCATGACGAACGACACCAAGCTCTCGGTCGCGGACGTGATCCACGAGGCCCGCATCGATCTGGATGAGGAGGGCACCACCGCCGTCGCGTTCACCGTCGTGATCATGACCGACTACACCCTCACGGTCAGGGATCAACGCGAGTTCATCGCCGATCACCCCTTCCTGTTCATGATCCGCGACGACGTCACCGGGGCGATCCTGTTCATGGGGCGCATGGTGGACCCCACCCTCGCCCAGCCCGCCGACTGACCCGCCGTTCCGTTAGCTGGGGCGTCGCAACTCCGGCGGCGGGTCATCCGGCAGCGGGCCGCGCCGTTGCCAGGCGGAGGGCCAGGCGGCGACGCCCATGGGCCGGGGCGGCGCCCAAGAGGTCAGCCAGGTGAGGCCGTAGGGCCGCCAAGGGGGCTCTTCGGCCACGTCCGGGAGGTGCAGCCAGGGCACCATCGGCTGACGGTGGTGGGTGAGATGGTAGTTAAAACGTAGGTAAAACAGGCTCATCCAGCGGGGCATCGCGAGGTCAAACGCGCCCTCGACCCGATGGAGCGGCGTGCGGACGTGGTAGACGTACTGCTGGCTCGCCCACAGAGTCGCGAAGGCGCCGAGACAGGCCAAGGTCGGCCACAGGCTGAGCCCGAGCGCCCAGACGAGCCCCGCCCACCACAGGACGGCGAAGGCCACCTCGACACGCACGCTCCACGGGCGCACCCCCTCCAGAAACGACAAAAACTCGGCGAGGCGGATGTTGCGGGGGCCGTCTGCGGGGGCGACCGCGCCGGTCTTTGGCCAAGGCAGACCACACAGCGCGAGGGCGAGGAGCGGGCTGCCCGCCCAGATGAGCCCGGAGATCAGGGCGTAATACGACAGGGTCTTCTTGAGGCGCTCGCCGGGGCGGTAGAGGTCGATCATCTCCTCCTCCGAGCGGTTGCGGCGGTGGTGGAGCAGGTGGGCGGCGCGCAGGATGGAGAAGCTGCCGGGGAACATCGCCCCCAAGAGCACGCCCAGCGCCTCGTTCACCCGGGGGTTGGGGTGCAGCTTGCCGTGCTCGGCCTCGTGGAGGAGCGCGAAGGCGGGCTGGCCCAAGGTGCCGTAGAGGAGCGCCGCGAGGGCCGTGGCAACAACGCTCCCGCCGTGGGTCGCCAACACCAAGCAGAGGAGCTGCCCCGAGACGACCAAGGCCGTCACGACGAGGTTCAGCCCGCTCGGGATCGGCCAGGACCGCAGCTCTGCTCGCGCCATGCCGCGCAGCATAGCGCCGCGCTTTGCCCAAAGCCAGGGGGCTTCGACGCCGGCGGGCGCCCACGTTATCCGGCTCGGCCCGCCGAGGTGAGACCTATGCCCGGGAGCGTCGAGGCGCTGCACGCCGAGTTCTTCAACGCCCTCGTGGCGGTGTTGCCCCAGCTCGACCACCTGCACTACGGCCTGAGCGACCCCGACGACCGCGTCCTCTGGGGCGCGCCTCGGCGTTTGGCCCAAGGCCCGGCCCTGCTCTTTGAGCGCCTGATGCGCCTGGGTGAGGTCGAGGGCCTGCCCCGAGGGGCCGTCGCCGTCGATGTGGGCTGTGGCCTCGCCGCGAGCGGGGTGCAGCTCGCCCGACGCTTTGGCCTCGTGGTCGAGGGCATCAACCTCACCGAGGCCCAGGTGCCCCTCGCCCGAGCGCGGGTGGCCGCCGCCGGGCTCAGCGACCAGGTGCGGGTTCACCACGCCGATGGCCGGGCGATGCCCCTGCCCGATGCCTGCGCGGAGCTCGTCCTGCTCGTGGAGTGCGCGTTCCATGTGCCCGACAAAGACCGCTTGATGGCCGAGATCGCCCGGGTGCTCAAGCCCGGCGGTCGCCTGCTCGTGGCCGATCAGGAGCGTGTGGGCCCGCCGCTTGAGGTCATGGGGATGTTCTTCTTCGGCGCCGAGGGCACCCTGGCCCGGGCCGGGGAGGCCGCTGGGCTCAGGCTCGTCGCGCAGGAGGACGTCTCGGCGGAGATCGCGGCGTGGATGCTCGACTACGCCCGGGCGGGGGACTATCCGGCGCGTCTTGGCCTCGCGGCCTGGGCGAGCCTTGGCGGCCGACCACGCGCGGCGGCGGCGTTTTTGCGGGGGTCGCGGCGGTTCGACGACCTCATTCGGGAGGAGCTGGCCGCCCGGGGGGCCCACGAGCGCTTTGGGGAGAGCCCGATCCGCCGCCTGCGGGAGCACACCGCCCGGGAGCTTCGGGAGGGCGCGTCACGCTACGTCTTGCAGCGTTATTCGCGGGTGGGCTGATCGGGGGTGAGCAGCGACTCCAGGCTCGGCGCGCGCACCGCCTGGGGGATGAGCTCCAAGAG
>JBEAVX010000120.1:0-5401 GCA_041160755.1 Pseudomonadota bacterium | reverse complement strand
CAGCTCGCCGTCGTGCTCGGCGCCGACCATGTGCTGATGATGCCCGACTTTCGCGCCTCGGAGCGCGCCTGGGCCCTGCTCACCCAGCTCGCCGGTCGCGCCGGTCGCGGCGCCGTCGCCGGGCGGGTGCTCGTGCAGACCCACCACCCGGAACACCACGTCTTCCGCACCATGGGCGACCCGGCGGCCTTCTTCGCTGAAGAGGAGCGCAGCCGCCGGATGATGCGTTACCCGCCGTTCTTCCGCCTCGCCTTGGTGCGGGTCGAGGGCGCCGACCGCGACCAGTCCGCCCAGGCCGCCTGGGCCTTGGCCCGCCAGCTCCGGGTGGACGCGAAGGAGGCCGGGGTAGACGTCATCGGCCCGGCGCAGTCGGCGATGGCCCGGCTCGTCGGGCGCTGGCGCAACCAGATCATCCTCCGAGCGAAGGACGCCGGGGCTTTGGGTCGTTGGCTCTCCCGCCACACGCTGAGCGCGCCGCGCGGGGTGCGGGTGCACCTCGACGTTGACCCCCGCGACCTCATGTGAGGCGTCAAACTTAAAAAACTCGCGTTGTCGCGGAGCGGCCCCTGGTGAGGCCACGCCAGACGCGGTAACTTCGCGGTATGGAAGCCCGCGTCTTTCTGCTCGCTGCGGGGTTGGGGACCCGCCTGCGGCCCCTCACCTCGCGGCGCCCAAAGCCCCTCGTCCCGGTCTGTGGCCGGCCGATGCTCGACTACGCCTTGGCCCACGCCCGGGCGCATGGCCTGGGCCCCGTCGTCGTGAACGCCTTCTACTTGGCGGATCAGGTCGTCGCCTGGGCGGCCAAACAGGGCGGCGACGTCGTGGTGAGCGTCGAGTCGCCGGACGTGCTCGGCACCGGCGGCGGGATGCGCCAAGCCCAGCCCCTGCTCGCCGAGCGTTTTGTCGCGCTCAACGCCGACACCCTGTGTGACGTCGATCTCACCGCCCTGCTCGCCGCCTTGGACGACGCCGACGCCGCCTTGGCGCTCCGCCCCTTGGCCCCGGGGGAGTCCTACGGCGAGGTGCGGGTGGACGCTGAGGGGGTCATCTCGACCCTCGCCGAGCACCGGCAGATCCCCCCCGTCGGCGCCGAGCGGCCGGGCACCCACTTCACCGGCGTTCACGCCTTGCGCCGCGCGCTCCTCGACGTACTGCCCACCACCGGCGCGTCCTGCGTGGTGCGCCAAGGCTACGCGAAGGTGCTCCACGAGCGGCGTGTCGTCGGCCGCTTGCACCACGGCCTCTGGCTCGACGTCGGGGATCCCGAGCTTTATTGGTTGACCAACCAACAAGTGCTCTCTGGCGCCCTGCGCCTGCCCCTGGACCCATTGCCCGACGCCGCCTGGGCCCAGGTCGGCCCGCGCCAGATCGGCGGCCCCGAGGCCGTCGTGGGCGGTGACAAGGTGGTGGCTGAAGGCCCCTTCTTCATCGGCCAAGGGGTGGTCTTTGAGGGCGACGCGCACGTCGGCCCCGGGACGATCCTTGGCGCTGGCGCCCGGGTCGGCGCCGGAGCCCGCTTAGAGGGCGTCGTGGTGTGGGATGGCGCCGTGGTTCAGCCCGGCGCCCACATTCGTCGCGCCGTGGTTTACGATGGTTTAGGTCTGGAGCTGTCCGAGCTCCTCCCTCTCGGTACAAGGTGAGCTTCGAGTATGGAGCTGGATCGTGTCACCATTGGCCTTGTCTGCACTCGGGGTGTTGGCCCCGAGCGCGGCGGGCGTGTGAACAACGAAGACAACTACCTGGTGTGCCGCGGGAACGAGCTCCGCTACCGCAGCGGCGAGAACGAGGTCGTTGAGTACACCCCCACCTACGGCGTGCTCCTCGCCGTCGCCGACGGCATGGGCGGCCACGAAGACGGCGACCTGGCCTCGACGGCCGCGGTGCGCGCGCTCTCCCGCCTGTTCCGCAAAGGCGCCCCGCGCGACCCGGAGCTAGAGCTTCACCGCTTCATGCTCGACGCCCACAAGCGCCTCTACCGCAAGGTCGCCGAGCTCGGCCCGGTGAAGATGGGCACCACGCTCACCTGCTGCTGGGTCGTCGGGGGCCGGGCCTACTGGTGCCACGTCGGCGACAGCCGCCTCTACCTCTGGCGCGACGGCCAGATCAAGCGCATCACCCGAGACCACACCCGCGCCGAGTTCGCCCACCGCGACGGGCGCAGCATCGACCCCGAGAACGCCGGCTACCTCACCCAGAACTTCGTCTACGGCTCCCGGGGCTTCGGCGACGACCAGAACATCCGCATCGACGCCGGCACCGACACCGGCTCCTTTGAGCTCAAGGCCCGGGACCGCATCATCCTGTGCTCCGATGGCCTCTCGGGCCCCGTCGAGGACCACCGCATCGCTGAAGTCGTGCGCGAGACGCCCGAGCCCCAGTCCGCCGCGACGAGCCTCATGGAGCGCAGCCTCGCGTCAGGCTCCGACGACAACGTCACCGTCATCGTCGCCCGGGTCGACAAGCCCGCCGCCCAGCAGCGCTTCGCCCGGGTGCAGTTTGAGGGCAACGACGGCTACGACCTCTTCGGCGCTGAAGACCACCAGCTCCCCGGCGCCGGCGACGCCTGGGACAACGTGCGCCCCCAGGGCCTCTTGCCGCCGCCCCCCGACACCGACCCCGGGTTTTAGCCTCCGCGCACCTTGCCGAGGTTGATGAGCCTGAAGGTCAACGAGGCTGGGCTCACCTGGTACCGCCGGGCGAGCTGTCGCACGGCGTGATCGTCGTGGGCGTCCAGCGGCGCGCGCAGGTCGCGGGAGAGAAAGTGCGCGGGCATCAGCAAGGCCGCCGCGAAGGCGTTGGCCTCGACCTCGACGGGGTCATCGCCCAGCGTCGAGGCGTCGTCTCGGAACGCGACCAAGGCCCGATCGACGTGCAGCTCCACGAGGGAGTGGTGCATGAGGTGGTGGCCGAGCTCATGGGCGATGGTGAACCGCTGGCGGTGGATGTGGTGGGCCTCGTTCACGCCGATGGTGGCCTGGCGCCCGCGCCGCACCAACATGCCCGAGGTGCGCGGCTCCATCGCCTTGTACACGACCCACAGGCCCAGGCCCCGGGCGATGGACTCGACGTTCACCGGGGGGTGGATCACCTCAAAGCGGTCGAGGATCCGCTTGGCCTCACGCTCGGGGTCGATGATCAACATCCGCGCCGCCCTCCGAGCAGCTCACGCGCCACGGCGAGATCCCGGGGCCCGAGCTCATCGAGGCTCACCAGCGGCGGCAGGCCCAAGGCGGCGCGGTCGGGGAGCAGGTCGTGCAGCTCGATGGTGAGGGCGAAGGACGCGCGGAGCAGGTGCGCCAACGAGAGCACATGGCGACCGCGCTCGGCGTTCGCGAGGCTCGGCCGGGACAGGCCCAGCGACACGCAGAGCGCCTCTTGGCTGAGCCCGGCGGCGAGGCGGTACTGCCGCACACGCTCACCGACGATGAACGTGAGGGTGGTCTCGACGTCTTGCGGAGGGAGCTGGAGGAGGGGCTCGGAGGCCGCCTGAAGCTTCGCGGTGCGCATCGAATTGTTTGTCCTATAAACATTGTCAACTCTGCGCCTTCCCGATTGAACTTCTTCCCCGAAGGTTGGACATTGGATCAGCGCGAGCGAACACCTCGCCACGCTATCCGAGGACGCGCCAAGCCAAACCGCTCACCCGAAAAACGCCACAACTATCGCGAGTTATTCTGCTAACCCGCATAATGGAGCGCTCATGTCAGCCCCGTTCGACCTTCGAGACCTCGATCCTCAGGAGATC
This sequence comes from Pseudomonadota bacterium, assembly GCA_041160755.1. Taxonomy (GTDB): domain Bacteria; phylum Myxococcota_A; class UBA796; order UBA796; family CAJQPC01; genus JADKFE01. The sequence goes on along the minus strand of JBEAVX010000120.1, from coordinate 1,656 downwards.
TCTTGCCGCCTCACCGACACCACCCGCCACGTCTTGACCATCGGCGGGCTGGTCAACCGCCTCGACGAGAGCTCGGCGATGGTGAACACCACTCTGGAGCAGCTTCGGGAGCGCTGGGCCGCCGGCGAGGGCAAGATCGACGACCTCCGGGCCCTGGTGCGGGAGTCCGCCCGGCTGCGCACCCTCGCCGAGCTCATCGGCGAGGAGGCCCAGGCCATCGCCCGGGACGCCGAGTCTCTGCCTTGGCCTCTGCCGCCCCTCGCCGGGTCGTGAGGCCGCGGCCGCTCAGCCCCAGCGGTAAAACCCTTGGCCCGACTTCTGCCCGAGCTTGCCCTCGGCGACCATCTGACGCATGAGCGCCGGGGGCTCAAAGGCCGGGTTGTTCAGGGCGCGTGCGAGGTGCTCGCCGATGTTCACCCGCACGTCGAGGCCCACCATGTCCGTGAGCCGCAGGGGCCCGACGGGGTGGCGGTAGCCGAGCACCATGGCCTTGTCGATGTCTTCAGCCGAGGCCACGCCCTGCTCCACCATCCGGATCGCCTCCATGCCCAGGCACACGCCCAGGCGAGACGTGGCGAAGCCCGGCATGTCCCGCACGGTGATGGTCTCCTTGCCGATGCGCGCGCCGTAGGCCCGGGCGGCGTCGAGCACCTCGGGCCGGGTCACCTCCGAGACGACCAGCTCCAGGAGCGCCATGATCGGCACGGGGTTGAAGAAGTGCATGCCGATCACCCGCCCGGGGTCGGCCAAGGGCGCGGCGATGCCGCCGATGGACAACGACGAGGTGTTCGAGGCGAAGATCGTGTGCGCCGGGGCGAGGCTCTGCAGGCTCACAAAGAGCTGCTGCTTGAGCTCGATCCGCTCGGGGATCGCCTCAACCAGAAGATCCGCGCCGTCCGCGGCCTCCTCCAGACGGCTCACGCCGGTGATGCGCGCCAAGGCCGCCTCGGCGTCTTCAGCCCGGGTCTTGCCCTTCTCGACGCCTTTTTGCAGGCTGTCGCGGATCTTCTGCAGCCCACGCGCCACGGCGTCTGGGCTCGCGTCGAAGAGCTTCACCGAGGCGCCGGCCAAGGCGCTGACCTGGGCGATGCCGTGGCCCATGGTGCCCGCGCCGATGACGGCGACGTTGTGGATGTCCATGTTGTTGGCTCCTGATCGAGAAGAGGGGTGAGGGGACGAGGGCTCAGCCGACGCGCTCGATGAGCACGGCGAGGCCCTGGCCGACGCCGACGCAGAGGGTGGCGAGGCCACGGCGACCGCCGGTGCGGTCGAGCACGCCCATCAAGGTGGCGATGATCCGCGCCCCGGAGCAGCCCAAGGGGTGCCCCAAGGCGATGGCGCCGCCGTGCTGGTTCACCCGGGCCTCGTCGAGGCCCAGCGCGCGGATCACCGCGAGGGACTGGGCGGCGAAGGCCTCGTTGAGCTCGACGGCGTCGAGATCGGCGATCGTCCAGCCCGCCTGCTCCAAGGCCCGGCGCACGGCGGGGACCGGGCCGATGCCCATGACCCGTGGATCCACCCCGGCGCTCGCCCGGGCGACCACCCGATACCGGGGCGTGAGGCCAAGGCGCGCCCCGGCCGCGGCGCTGCCGACGAGGATCGCCGCGGCGCCGTCGTTGAGCGTCGAGGAGTTCCCCGCCGTCACCGTGCCCCCGG
>JBEAVX010000128.1:0-2847 GCA_041160755.1 Pseudomonadota bacterium | reverse complement strand
GACGACGCCCCGTCGGCCCCGCCTCACCTCAGCATGAGCCCCCATGCGTCGGCTCGGCGAGCCCAACGGGGCGCCGCCCTTCGGCGCGATCCTGAATCAATCTCGACGACCACCGCTGTAGCGAACGCTGTGTCGGCCCGCAGGGCGGCGATGGCGGTGCGCACAGACGAGAACGGCGACCTTGGCATGGCGCGGGGGCGCTTCGCGGCGGGCTCGATCCTTGTGAGCCTGCCGGTGATGCTCTTGTTCTTCGCGCTGCAGCGGTTCCTCGTCGAGGGGCTCACGGCGGGGTCGGTGAAGGGCTGAGGCTCAGTCGAGCAGCTCCACAGTGCCCCGGGCGCCATCGACCCGCACCCGCTGGCCGTCGCGGATGTGCCGGGTGGCGTCCACCACGCCGACCACGGCGGGCACGCCCAGCTCTCGGGCGATCACCGCGCCGTGGGTCATCAGGCCGCCGACCTCGGTGATCAGCGCCTTGAGGTGAACAAACAGGGGCGTCCAGCTCGGGTCGGTGAAGGGCGTGACGAGGATGTCCCCGGCCTCGATGGCCGCGTCTTCGAGGGTCAAGAGCACCCGCGCCCGGCCCTCGACGACGCCGACGGACACCGGGAGGCCGACCAAGGCGCCCTCGGGGAGCTGCGCCCGCCGGTACGCGCCGGCCACGCCCTCGCCGTCGGAGGTGAGCACACGCGGCGGGGTGAGGCGCTGGTGGTGGTCGTGCTCCGCCCGGCGCGCGCGGAGGAGGGCGGGATTCACACCTTGGGTCTGGATGACCTCGGCGAGCTCCTCTAGGCGCAAGAAGAAGGCGTCGTCGGGTGTGGCCAGCACCCCGGCGTCTACGAGCCGACTCACCTCCTCCAGAAGCGCCTGCTTGTAGACCCAGAACCGGCGGACGATGCTGTACTTGGGGTGCTCCCGATAGCCGGTGAAGGTGCGCAGCCGGGAGATCATCGCCTGGGTCTCCTGGGCCTTCTGTTCGCCGTCGGGGAGCTGGCGCAGCCGCGCCAAGAGGCTCGACGCCATCGCCTCGGCGGCCTGGCGACCTCGCTCGGCGCGACGCTCGGCGTCTCCGGGCTCGGCGTGGAGGACGTTCGTGAGCAAGAGCGGCACAAACGCCGTCGGCGACTCGGCCCAGCGGGGGCGGGTGAGGTCGATCTCGCCGACGCAGCGCGCGCCGTACCGCGCCAAGAACCCGGCGAGGGCCGCGTGGGCCTGGGGGCCGCCGTCCAGGGTGAGCAGGCCCCGCCAAAAGAACGTGTCCGTCGTCGTCTGGAGGTGCCGCACCACCTCGGGGAAGGGCCGGATCACGTCCGCCACCTCCATCAGCGCGAGGCCCATCTCCGTGGTGACGTTGTTCGGCGCCGAGAGGCTCAGGGTGTCGGCGGCGTTGGTCTCGCCCAGCCACTCCGACATCTTCTGATTGAGCCAAGCGGACGCGGCGAACCCCGCCATGAGCACGGCGTTGCGCTGGGGGTCCAGCAACGAACGTTTGAGCCGCGCGACGTCCTCCAAGAGGAACGGCACGAGCGCCGCGCCGGTCTTGCCCTGAATGTCGCGCGAGAGCGCCGCGAGATCGGCCTCATCCTGCTCGATCAGCGCCGTGACGAGGGCTGGATCGTCCACGATCGGCGCGCTGGGCGGCGGTCCTGGGGGCCGCTGCGGCGCGCCCTCCACGGGCGGATCTTCCCCCAGCTCACCCCGCTCAACAACCGTGGTCAAGGCGTCGAGGATCAGGGGATCCGAGCGGCCCAAGGCCCCGAGCACCATCGGCCGGCTCACCGGGGATCGTAGCTCGCGGGTGAGGTCGATGAACAGTCGGCCCCCGGCCCCCACCATCGGCCGCAGGGCCGTGGCCTGAAACACCGAGAGGCCGAGGGGCCGCATGGCGTCGGTCATCATCTGCTGGTGGCCGACGGAGACGTAGACATGAAAGCCGTCGTCGGCCTGGGCGGGCGCGGGGTAGAGCGTCGTGATCGGGCGGCTCTGCACGACATGAAAGGTGTCGTCGACGAGGCACCACTCGACGTCTTGGGGCTGGCCAAAGTGGGCCTCGATCCGCCGCCCCAAGGCCGCGAGGCGAAGGACCTGGGCATCGGTGAGCGCGGCCTCGCCGCGTGGGTCGCCGGGGAGCGCGCGGTCCTTCGCGCTGATCACACGCTCCACGATCTCCCCATCCCGCACGGTGAAGCGGTCGGCGCGGGCGCGGCCGGAGACGAAGGCGTCGCCCAGGCCCAGAACCGCCTCCACACAGATCCGTGCGCGGTGCCCAGAGACCGGATCCGCCGTGAACATCACCCCCGCCGCCTGCGGGCGGAGCATTCGTTGCACGACGACGGCCATTCGTGCCTGGGCGTGGTCCAGCCCGCGCTGTTGGCGAGCCACCACGGCGCGCTCCGTGAACAGCGACGCCCAGCACCGGCGAAGCTGGCGGAGGATCTCGTCTTCGCCGACGACGTTGAGCGCGGTGTCTTGGAGCCCAGCGAAGGAGGCCGTCGCGGAGTCTTCAGCGGTGGCGCTCGACCGCACGGCGTAGGCGCCGTCCGCCCCGAGGCGGTGGAGCTGCGCGGAGATCGCCTCGACCAGGGCGTCGGGCAGGGTGAGGGCCTCGATCTGCCCCCGAAGCGCCTCCGCCGAGCGCGACCCGAGCCGCTCCAGATCCGCGCCCAAGGCGGAGACGACGACCTGCTCAAAGGCCGCCGTCGTGACGCAGAAGCCGTCGGGGACGTGTGTGCCGTCGAGGCGGCCGAGCTCACCCAGGTTGGCGCCTTTGCCGCCGACCCTCGCCACGTCCCCACGACCGACCTCATCAAGGCCCAGCACGAACGTCAACATGCCATCACCTCGTCA
>JBEAVX010000023.1:0-3598 GCA_041160755.1 Pseudomonadota bacterium | reverse complement strand
CAGCCCTCGTTGTGCAGGCCGTCGCAGTTGTTGTCGAGGGTGTCGCCGCAGAGCTCGTCCGCGCTCGGGGAGACGTCGGGGTTGAGGTCTTCGCAGTCGCCCTCGTACATCCCGAAGCCGTCGCCGTCTTGGTCATACACGTCGATGACGCCGTCGCAGTCGTTGTCTTTGCCGTCGATCTCCGCGTCCGCGTCGGGCAGGCCGGGGTGAACCGTGGCGTCTTCATCGTCGCAGTCGTCGCCGCCGCAGACCAAGGCGTCGTGGTCGTCGCCGTCTACGTCGCAGAGGTCGGCGCCGTCGCAGTCGTTGTCGATCTCGTCGTAGGGGATCTCGCTCGCGCCGGGGAAGATGTCCTCGTCGGCGTCGTCGCAGTCGCCCAAGGCCGGGTCCGCGCAGAAGCCCTCGCTGGGGTCGGAGACGGTGGAGAAGATGCCTGGGTCGTAGCGGTCGGCGGCGAGCTCCGTGGCGCCGTCGCCGTCGAGGTCGAGGTCGTCCACATAGCAGTCGCAGTCGTCGTCGATGCCGTTCGCGACGCGGCCCTCGGAGGACGTGGGGCCGACAAACTCGTCGTCGTCGTCGCAGTCACCTTCAGTCTCGGTCCAGCCGTCGCCGTCATCATCGGTGAGGCCGTCGTCACGCACGCCGTCACAGTCGGCGTCGTCGTCCAAGGCGCCGAAACGCTCGCTGGCGTCGCCGCCGTCGATGGTGCCGATGTTGACGTAGGCGTCCTCGTCGTCGCAGTCGCCCTCGCTGGGGGTGAAGCCGTCGCCGTCGCCGTCTACGGCGTCGCCTGGGCAGGCCGTGTTCACGACGCCGGGGGTGCCGTAGATGCCTTTGGGCGAGATGAAGGTGCTCGCGTCGCACCAGTTCACGTCCAGGCCGTTCGCCCACTCGCTCGTCACCGTCGGGCTGAGCTGGGTGGCGTAGCCGTCGGTGAGGCCCCAGGTGGAGTCCCAGACGACGGCGTCGATGAGCAAGGCCCCGTAGTAGACGTAGATCTCGTCGCCGGTCTTGTCGAGCTTGAAGTTGGTGAAGTCGTAGACGTGGTCGAGGCTGATGTTGCCGTTGACGTTCGTGTCGGCCCACACACCGAACACGAGGCGATCCCCGGCGGCGAAGTAGCGCACGTTGGTGGGCGCGGAGGTGTTGATCTGGATCTCTTCGCCGTCTTTGTCGCGGATCGAGACCCCGTTCAGATCCAGCGTGCGCCCGGAGACGTTCACCAGCTCAAACCACTCGCCGTAGTAGTCGGCGACCTGCTTGGGCTCGGCGAGGAGCTCGGTGACGAGGATGTCTCCCGCCTTGGCAGGGGGGTCCACCGCGTAGGCGTTGGCGCTGAGAAGGCAGGAGAGAGCGGCGAGCAGCCAGCGCGGTCGCGCAGCCATGAGCAGTCCTCGGCGGGTGGCCCGTACTATAGCACCGCCCTCCCGTTTAAGAATGTAGTCATTGACTACATCCAGCTAGTTCGGCGTAGACGGGGCCCTCGGAGACACGACACACTGGAGGTTGAGGATGTCGTCATCGGACACCCGGGCCGGGGTCGGGGTACACACGCCGAAGGGGTCCGTGGGGGTCGGGCCGTCGTTGTCGAGGTCCACAAACGCCTCAAAGATCAGAGCACCCGCGTCCTGGGGGGCCTGGAGGCTGAACTTGCCCGGCGGCAGCTTGAGCTTGCCCAGATAACGGCGGCCGCCTGGGGCCTGGGGATCTTGGGTGAAGGCGTCGAGGTCGATGACCGTGGCCTGCACGCCGACGAGGCGCAGCTCTCCGGCCAAGGTGACGGGATCTTCGCCGAGGGACTTGAACAAGGATCCTCCCCCGGCGGGGGGCGCGGGGGTCGGGCTGCCCGAGGCCGTGCCGCCGCCGCCGACGTTCGCCCGGCCTCCGGGGGTGAGCCCGAAGTCTTGCACCAGCTCCGCGGTCTCGGTCAGGGTGACCTGGGCCCGGGCGTAGGGGTCATCGGGGCTGGGGCCGTCCCCTTTGAGGTCTTGAAACGCCTCCAGCACGACGGCGCCGTAGCCCCGGGGCATCCGCACGGCGTACTCCCCCAGGCCGTTGAGCTGGATCTTGCCCAGATAAGCGTCGCCGGTGGTGGACTTGGCGTCGGTCACGCGCACGTCGATGGCGACGGAGCCCTCCATCGGGCTCGTGATCATGCCGCGCAGCACGAGCCACTCGCCCTCCCAGCCCTTAAACACGTCGGCGCTGGAGCCCCCGGCGTTGCCTTGCCCGGCGGCCTTCGCGCGGCCTCCGGCCTCCAGGGTCAAGGCCAGGGGCGTGAGGTCCGCCGCGCCGACGACGACCTGAACCGTGGCGTAGGGGTCGGCGTCATCAGGGCCGTTTCGACCGGGGTCTTGGAACGCCTCAAGCGTGAGCGAGCCGAAGCCTGACGGCGCGAGGATCTCGAACGGCCCCGGCGCGGCGAGCATGATCTTGCCCAGGTGGCGGTTGCCCCCAGGCGCGTCGGGGTCCGGGGCGCGCAGGTCGATGTCGATGGGGTCAGCGCCAGGCGCGGTGATCACGCCGCTGACCTTCACCGTGGGGCCCTCGACGCCCTCAAAGGGGCCCGGGGGCTGGGCGTTGGGGTTGTGCTCGACGTCTTGGTGCTCGGGGCCACCGCCGCCGCTCGTGGGGCTGCCGTCGCCGTGCTTGACCTCTTGGTGCCCCGAGCCCGGCGCGTTCGCCGTGAAGCGTGGGTCCAGCGGTTTGGCCTCCCAGGTCACACGCTCGGGGCAGCCGCCGAGCAGGGCGGCGGCGAAGACAGCGGCGAGGGCTGCGGCGGGGACACGAAGGCGGCTCATCGAGTGGATCTGTACCACGCGACGGTGCGGCGGAGGCCCTCGTCTAGGTCTACCTTCGCCCGCCAGCCGAACCCTTCGGCGGCCCGGGAGGTGTCGAGGCACTTGCGCGGCTGGCCGTCGGGCTTGGACGTGTCCCAGACGAGGCGGCCCTCGTAGCCGCAGGCCCGGGCGATGGCGGTGACCAGCGCCGCGACGGGCACCTCGACGCCGTTGCCGATGTTCACCGGCTCGGGGCTGTCCCAGCGCTCCGCCATGGCGAGCACGGCCTCAGCGCAGTCCTCGACGTAGAGCAGCTCTCGGGTGGCCTTGCCCGTGCCCCAGACGACGATCTCATCAGCGCCCGAGTCCACGGCCTCCAAGCAGCGGCGGATCAGCGCGGGCACGACGTGGCTGCGCTCGGGGGAGAAGTTGTCCCGGGGGCCGTAGAGGTTCGTCGGCATCGGGAACGCCACGCTGAGGCCGTACTGGGCGCGATACGCCCGGCCCTGCTCCATCAACACCCGCTTGGAGAGGCCATACGGCCCGTTCGTCGGCTCGGGGTAGCCCGCCCAGAGGTCCGCCTCCCGCATCGGCACCGGGGCGTCGCGGGGGTAAGCGCAGACGGAGGAGACGCCCACAAAACGCTCGGCGCCCGCGAGGTGCGCGGCGTGGAGGACGTGGGTGTTCATCAGCAGGTTGTTGAACAGCACGCTGCCGGGGTGCTCCCGCATGTAGCCGATGCCGCCGCCATCGACGGCGGCGTGGATCACGAGCTGGGGCCGCGCGTCGCGGAAGGCCGCCTCCGTCGCGGCGCGGTC
>JBEAVX010000019.1:0-7449 GCA_041160755.1 Pseudomonadota bacterium | reverse complement strand
AGACGACGACAAACGCCTGATCTCCGTCGTGGGCGGCGGTCGCCCCCTGGCCGACATCGTGCGCGCCTCGCCCTTCGAGGAGCTGTTCACCTTAGATCGTGTCGCCAAGCTCCTCTCCGATGATGTGCTCGCCTGGGTCTCCCAAGACACCTTCATCGACGACGACGTCACCGAGATTCATAGCCCCATCCCCGAGGCCGTCGCGCCGCAGCAGGCCCCGGCGCAGCAGGCCCCGGTCGAGCCGCCCCCAGCGCCGCTGCACTCCTTACGCACCATCCCGCCGCCCCCCTTGGACGACGAGGAGGGTGACGATCTGAGCGGCGTCGAGGACGACCTCTCCGAGCTGACCCTCGACCCCGACATCCCAAGCGGCGCGGAGCTGCCCCTCGAGCCCGAGCTTGAGCCGGAGACGTTCTCCCCCGCCGATCTTGGCCTCGAGGCGTCTCCCGACTCGCCCGCGCATCCCGCGCCGCTCTCGGTGCAGGGCTTCTACCAAGGCCCGGATCAAGACATCGCCGACGCCGAGCTCGCGATGTTCTCCGACCAAGACCTCTCCCGAGGCAAGAACGAGTACGTCAACTCCACGGAGCTCAACCAAGAGGACTACATCGAGATCCCCACGGCGATCCCCGATGAGGACTCGCTGGAGGCTGGAGACGCCGGAGACGGCGACGTGCACGTCGGCAACGCCCGGGTGCGCTTCTCGGGCCCGATGTTGTCTGACGCGGACGCTCGGCAGAAGATCGAGGCCCTCAACCACGCGCTCCGGGTGCTGTCGTTGGCCTTTGATGTGGCCATGGGCATGGGCTACGGGCGCTCCCGCATCCAGCTCTTGCTCGACGGCTCGCCGAATGAGTTCGGCATGTTGTTCCAGAAGCTGGAGGCCAACGACGACGGCTCGATCAGCGCCACGGAGCTGCTCGCGCACCTGTACCGGCGCCCGCCCACCGAGCACCGCGGCCTCCTCAACCGCGCCCTGAACGACCTCATCGAGCGCGCGCTCAGCGTCGGCAGCGAAGAGATGGGCGACGACGCGATGGACGATGTCTACAACGCCTACGCTGAGTTTAAGCAGGCGGGCTCGCTCTGAGCGCCCTGTGAGTCGGCTCTGGGCTTGGTTCACCTTGTTCACCTTCGCGGTGAGCGTGGCCTTGGCGGCGCCCCCCGAGGACGACGAGCCCCCCGGCGCGGCCTTACGCACGACCTCCGCCGATGCCTCCCCCTTGGCGCGGGTGCCCGACGACGTCGCCGCGAGCGCCCGGGCCGCCCGCGCCTTGCCGTTGGGGGAGCGGGTCAAGGCGATCACGGAGCCTTGGCTGGGCCGCCCCTACGCCATCGGCGTGCTCGGCGAGGCCGACCTCATCGACGCCGATCCCCTCACCCGCTACGACGTCTTCGACTGCCTCACCTTCGTCGAGGAGGCCCTCGCCTTGGCCTTGGCCCCCGACCCGGTGAGCGCCCATCGGGTGCGGGTCGGCCTGCGGTATCGCGGCGGGGCGCCGATCACCTATGAGAACCGCAAACACTTCATGCTCGCGGAGTGGATCCCGCAGAACATCGCCGAGGGCTGGCTGGAGGACATCACCCCCACCCTGCCCGGCGCGACGCAGGTGACGAAGGTGGTGACGGCGGAGACCTGGCGCCGCTGGGGGCGGCGGAGCCTGTTTGAGCTGCCCGATGATCGCCTGCCCGTGGGCACCCTCAAGTTCTGGTATGTGCCGCTCAACCGTGTGGCCGAGGCCATGGCCGTCACCCCGGACGGCGCCGTCGTCTTTGAGATGCGGGTGCCCCGGGACTGGATCCCGATCACCCTCACCCACGTGAGCCTCAAGGTGCCCGCGCCGACGCCGACCCTTCGCCACGCCAGCCGGACCGGGCGCGGCGGCGTCCGAGATGAGCGCGTGAGCAGCTACGTCTTGCGCCTGCAGGGCTACTCAAACTGGCCCGCCGCCGGGGTCGTCGTGGTGATGCCGCGCGAGTTTGGCCCCCACGTCGGCCGAGTCGGCGGCGCGACGCCCTGACGCCAAACGACGGCTCTGCGCGGCGCGGCCAATCTCAGGCTAAGATCAGAGGATGCGCAGAATCTCCCCGCTCCTGATCCTCTCGGGCTGTTTTGGCCTTGAGCCGCTGCCCACCAAAGACGCCCCCACCGACAGCGGCCCGATCGACGTCGGCGCCGACAGCGGCCTCGGCGATCCCCTCGACGACACCGGCGCGGGCGACAACAACATCGCCCCCGTGGCCGACGCCGGAGATGACCTCGCCGCCGAGGTCGGTGAGCTCGTGCGCCTCGACGGCGGCGACTCCTACGACCCCGAGGAGGACACCCTCACCTACGCCTGGACGCTGATGTCTTCGCCGTCAGGCTCCAGCGCGAAGCTCATCAACTCCACCTGGGCCGACCCTGAGATCTTCATCGACAAGGACGGCACCTACGAGGTGATGTTGACCGTGAGCGACGGCGCGCTCAGCGACACGGACACCGTGATCATCAGCGCCACGCGGCCCAACGACGCGCCCACCGCCGACGCCGGAACAGACCAGACGGTCTACGTCGGAACGGCGGTCACGCTGAACGGCACGGGCTCCAGCGACCCCGAGAACGACCCGCTCAGCTACGCCTGGCGTTTGGTCAGCAAACCTTCGGGGTCCGTGGCCTCGCTGAGCGACCCCACCGCCGCCCGGCCCGTGGTCACCGCCGACCGCGCGGGCAGCTACGCCCTTGAGCTCACGGTGAGCGACGGCGCCTCGACGTCTCTGCCCGACCAGATGACCCTCACCGCCGTCGAGGACAGCGGCGGCGGCGGCGACACCGGCGGCGACATCTGCGGCTGCTCCGATGAGGTGCAGCGTGAGCTGATGAACCGCGCGGGGATCAGCGGGGCGGTGCAGCGGGGCGTGGCGATGCTCGGCCTGCCCTCGCTGCTGTTGTTCTTGCGCCGCCGCCGCTCAAAGGCCGAACAGCGCGCGTAAGGCGGCGGCCAAGGCCGGAGGCTCGGCGCCGTGCTCACCGAGCCAGGCGCGCACCGCCGGGGCGACGAGGCCACGGGCGTCTTTGCCGAAGGCGCGCAGCTCCTCGTCCAAGAAGGGCTCCGCCGGGGTGCCCGCGCGCAGGCGGCTCACGACGCCGGGGAGCACGACCTCGGCGAAGCGCTGCTTGTGCTCGACGGCGACGAGGTCCGAGACCTGAATCGCCCAGCGCGGCAGGCTCAGCCCGGCGCGCTGGAGCATGTCCTCGGCGAGATCGAGGGCCAAGGACTTACACGCGGCGTCGATGCGGGGCACCTCGACGGCGGGATCCGCGCCGGGGGTGCCGAAGAGCTCGACGTAGACCTTGTTCTTGGGCTCGGTGCCCGAGGGCCGCAGGATGACGCGGCCCGCGTCGCCGAGGGTGAACACGAGCACGTCGCGGCTGGCGTGATCGGTGCCGGAGCGGATGGCGCCGAAGGGGCCCGCTGGGTCGCGGCGGTCGTGGGCGGCGGTGACCGCGTAGGGGCCGATCTGGGTGGGTGGGCGCTCGCGGTAGGAGGTCTGGATCTGCTCGATGCGCGCCCGGCCCGTCGCGCCGCGCATCACCGTCGAGAGCAAGGAGTTGCCGACATAGCCGACCTCTCGCCAGCAGTCCTCCAGGAGATCGATGAGGGTGAGGCCCCGGGCCTTCTGCAAGGAAGCGGCTTCAGCGAGCCACAACGAGGCCCCGGCGGCGTCTTTGTCGCGCAGGTTCGGGGTGACCAGCACGCCGTGGCTCTCTTCGATGCCGATGAGGAAGTCGCCGAGCTCGGCCGTCACGCCTCGGAACTCACCGCGCTCCTCCAAGGCGCGTAGGCCGTCGGCGATGTACTTGAAGCCGACGAGGAGGTCGTCGACCACCAGGGCGCCCCGGGCGCGGCCCAGGCGGGCGAAGAGGGAGGAGGTCACCTCGGTCTTCATCATCACCGGGGGCCGGGCGCGCGCGCCGAGGTGATCGAGGCCGTGGCGGGCGCAGAGCGCGCCGAGCTCGTTCCCGGTGACAAACCGCCAGCTCCCCTTGTGTTTGACGACCACGCCGAGGCGGTCGGCGTCGGGATCACAGGCCATCACCAGATCGGCGCCGATGGACTCGGCCAAGGCCACGGCGCGGTCCATGGACTGCGGCACTTCAGGGTTCGGCGTCGCGAAGGGCACGTTGGGGAAGCGCCCGTCAAACTCGGCCTGGGTGGGCTCCAAGGTGGTGTCGAAGCCCGCCGCCCGCAGGAGATCGTAGACGGTTGTGCGCCCGGTGCCGTGCAGCGCCGTGAACACGACCTTCGCCGAGCGGGCCTGGGGCGCCAAGGAGCGACTGAGGCCCTCTTGGAGATACGCCGTGTGCAGCTCGGGGCCGATGGGCACGATGAGGCCCTGGGCGACGCCGTCCTCGTAGGACAGGCGCTTGACCTCGGTGACGGCCTCGACCAAGGTGACGAGCTCCTCGTCTTGGGGCGGCACCTGCTGGCCGCCGCGCTCGTCGTAGACCTTGGCGCCGTTGTCGTCGGGCGGGTTGTGAGACGCGGAGACGTTGAGCCCACCTTGGGCGCCGTACAGCCGGATGCCGAAGGAGAGCTCGGGCGTGGAGAGGTAGGTGCCGGAGTCGCGGGCCAAGATGCGCGCGGTGATGCCGTTCGCGGCGTAGATGCCCGCGGCCTGCTCGGCGAAGTCCCGGGACGAGAGGCCCATCACCGGGTTGGGCACCCCGGCGGGGGACTGGCCCCGGGCGTCGAGGTAACGCCGGACGTCATACGCGATGACGACGGAGAGCGGGCCCTCCCCAAACCGCTGGCGGAGGTAGACGCAGTGGCCCTGAATCGACGTGCCCAAGGTCCAGGGGTTGATGCGGTTGGGGCCGATGCCCACGGGCCCGCGCCGACCGCCCGTGCCGAAGGGGATGATCTGGTAGAACGAGTCGAGGAGCAGCTCCCAGCGCCCGGCGTCGGCCAAGGCGTGAATCACCGGGAAGGTCTCCGTGGCGGTGGGATCGGCGAGCCAACGCTCCAGACGGGTGAGCGCGGCGTCCTGCACGGCCTGGGCGACGGAGAGACCGGCGAAGCCGGCGCGGGCGCGTTCGAGCAGCATAGAGACCTCTGGGAGACGAGCGTGGGGCTGGTCCCCAAGCGTATCCCGGCGGCGCCCCGCGCGGATCAGGAGCCGGAGATCGTCGCGTCGAGGCCGGAGCTTCGAGAGGTGTTCGCCTCCAGGCTCAGCGGCGCGAAGCCACCGCCGATGAGCAGGCTCTCGTAGGTGTCCGCCGGGGTCTCGACCGCGATGAGATCCCAGCGGGTGCGGCCGAGGTTCAGCTTGGGGGCCTCTTTGGGCACGACGCCGGTGAACTCACCCGAGGGGAGCAAGAAGTCGCGGTCGCTGCCGTCGTTGCCCTTGAGGTAGAGCCGCGCGCCCGAGGCCCCGGCGTCGGTGGTGACGCTCAGGGCGCGGCTCGCGCCGTCAAGGGCCGCGCCTGTGGGCGGGAGCATCCAGTCGGTCACCGTCGCGAAGCCGGCCTCGACAGGCACGAGCGCCATCACCGAGCCGCCGCCTGTGCCCAAACCGCCGACCTCGGCCCACGCCAGGGCGTAGAGCCCATCGGAGACCGGCCAGGCCTCCGCCGCCGCCCGCGCGACGCTGAGCGTGCCCGTGCCTTGGCCGAGCCCGGTGAGCGTCATGCCCGCCTCGCTGACCTCCAAGAGCATCACCAGCACGTCCTCGTTGCCCAAGAAGCCCTCGGGGAGCTCGGCGAGCTCGATGACGACCTCTTGGTCAAAGCCGAACTCGGGGCGCACGGGCTGGTCGAGGGCGATCGACGCGCTCGCCGAGAGGCCCGTGATGGCCTGGAAGCGGAAGTTGTCGAGGTGGCCGAGCACGGCGCCGAAGGCCTGACCCACGTCCGCGAAGCCGGCGCTGATCTCGCTGATCGGCATCGGCCCGGCGAAGCCCCACAGCGCGACGTCGCCCTCGTGGGCCGGGGTCTCATACGTCTCGGCGCCGCCCTGGACGACGAGGTTCGCGGGGATACGCACGTCCACGCCGTAGAACTTGATCAGGCGGTCTTCAGCGAGGAGGTCCTCCGCGTTGATGAACAAGGGCGCGCGCTGGAACGACGGGCCGACGATGCCGACGATGGCCTCGTCCCAGTCGGCCTCGGGGCAGCCGTCAAACAGCACGTCGCCGCCGACGCTGGCCGCCGGGCCGGACTCCTCGGTGTCGGGGCGCAGGGGCAGGGTCAGCTCCCGGGGCACGGCGCCCAAGACGCTCAGCGGGATGTAGCCGCCGCCTTCGACCCACACGCTCACGTCCGCCGGGACGCCGACGGGCACGGTGAGGGTGGCGCGGCCGTCGGCGTCGGCGGTGGCGCGGGTGGTGTCGTAGGAGAGCTTGGCGCCGGGGATCGGCGCGCCGGTGAGGCCATCGACGACGGTGATCACCAGCGCGCCATCGGCCTGCACGGTGACCAGGGCCTCGGCGCGGAGGCCCTCGGCGTCGGCGGTGACGACGGCGCTGCCCTCGGCGAGCGCGGTGACGAGGCCGGTGGTGGCGTCCACGGAGAGCACCGTGGCGTCGCTCACCCCGAACACCGCCGCGGCGTCTTGTACGCCCATCACGTCATCGGAGAGCACGGCGCGGGCGGTGAACGTCGCGCCGACGTCCACCCGGATCAACGCCGGGCTCAGGCGCAGCGTGTCCCAGTCGCTCACGACCTCGCCGGTGTCATCGACCTGGGTGTCGTCGCCGCCGCTGTCGCCGCCGGAGTCTTGGGAGTCGCTGTCGGCCCCGCCGGAGTCGGTGAAGATGCCGCTCTCGCCGATGACGCTGGGGCCCGTGTCGGTGTCGAGGACGACGGAGTCGCCGCCTTTACAAGCGACGACGGCGAGGAGCGCCAAGAGTGAGGGGGCAGAGCGGCGCATGGGAGATCCTGTCGGCTCGGCGAGGGCGCGTCAGGGCGCGTCGCCAGTGAATCGGATGGCGAGCACCCACGAGGGCTCGTCCGGCTCTGCAAACTTGCCCTCTGCGGAGCAGGGTTCGCAAGTCTCAACGGGCAGATCGCCGGAGTCGAGGCCAGAGACGCAGTCCACACGCTCGCCTTGGGCCCAGCCTTCTACATCAAAGCCGCGCCCTTGGGTGAGGAGCGTCCCCGCCTCATCAAAAAGATCGATCACCACATCCACCGGAGCCGTGGTGGGCACGCCGGTGAACACGAGGCGACCCTCTAGCCGCGCCCCGGCCTGGCGCTCGCCGACGCCGACGACGCAGGTGCGGGCCAAGGCGGCGCTCGTCGGCACGAGGCCGGGGAGATCGAGCTGGAGATCGGCGGGGCGGTAGGCGGGATCCTCGACGCAGCCGCCGCACAGGACGAGCGCGGCGGCGAAGGCGGCGAGGGGGCCTACTCCTCCCACTCGGCGCGGTTGAGGATCCACTTGTCGGCGTCTCCGGTGAGCTGGAACC
>JBEAVX010000898.1:0-7380 GCA_041160755.1 Pseudomonadota bacterium | reverse complement strand
CCGCTCCTTCGGTACCTCGTCGTCTCGTACGCCCTCGCCGCGCTCCTCGGCGGCGGCGCCGGGCTCCTCGGCCAAGGGCCGGGCACGCTCGGCTTCGTCGCCCTAGCCGCCTTGATGATGTGGACGCCCGCCGTCGGCGCCTGGGCCGCCCAGCGGGCCCAAGGAGAGGCCCTCATCGAGCCTCTGGGCCTGCGCCCGGTCCTCAACCGCTGGCTGGTCTTCGCGGCCGTCGCCCCCCTCGGCCTGGCCCTGCTCACCACGGGCTTTCAGCTCTTGATGCCCGGCGTGCACTTCAACCCCGACCCCGCGGCCATCCTCGGCCGGGTCTCCGGCGTGATGAGCCCGGAGCAGCTCGCCGAGGCCACGGCCAAGCTCGACGCGCTGCCGATTCACCCCTACTGGCTGAGCCTCCTCCAGGCCGTCGGCGCGGGGCTCACGGTGAACGCGCTGTTCGCGTTTGGCGAGGAGGTCGGCTGGCGCGGCTTCATGCACAAGGCGCTTCACGGGCGGGGCTTCTGGAGCGTCTCGTTGTGGACCGGCGTGGCCTGGGGCCTCTGGCACGCCCCGGTCATCCTCCAGGGCTACAACTACCCCCAGCACCCGCTCCTCGGCGTGCCGCTGTTCGCGGTGTTCTGTGTGCTGCTCAGCCCCCTGCACACCCTCGTCCGCGAGCGCGGCGGCAGCGTGTGGCACGCCGCCGTCCTCCACGGCACCTTCAACGCCGCCGCTGGGGTGCCCCTGCTCGTGGTCGCCGGCGGCGATGACCTCACCACCGGCGTCGTCGGCCTCCCAGGCATGATGAGCCTCGTCGTCGCCAACGGGCTCATCGCGCTGTGGCGGCGCCGTGAGGCCCGCCGAGCGCCCCAAGCTCAGTACGCCGTGCCGTCCATGTAGCTGCGCGCGAGCTCCCAGGCGCTCAGCCCCACCTCGGAGCCCTGGGCGCGGCCGTCGCTGTCGTCGGGCCAGATGTGAATGCCGCCCCAGATGCGGGACTGCCCGGCCTGGTCGGCGGCGTCGTAGTAGGTGGCCCACTGCAGGCGCACCTCGTGGATCGGGCCGTCCTCAAACACGAGGTACGCGCTGGGGTTCGCGACGAACTCGCCCAGGCCGCCGGGGTAATACGCGCTGCCGGTGAACGAGGTCAAGACCTCGGCGGCGGCGCGGCTGAAGGTGCTGTGCCCCGAGATGTAGCCCGGGAAGCCCGGCGTCACGAAGGTGCGGCGCTGGTAGGGGATCCACTCCAAGGCGCGCACCCAGGCGTGGCCGCCGACGTCGTTGGCGCGGTCGCCGGGCTCTCCGCGCCAGGTGTAGATCGCCAGCTCACCGATGAACCAGCGCAGCGCGTGGTGGCGCTGCCCAGGCGCGGAGCTCTCCTCGGTGATCAGCTCCACCACACCGTCCTCAAGGGGCAGGCCCCCGGCGTTGTAGCTGGGGAGCGTCGGATCCGACGACTGCCCGAGGCTCGCCATGTAGCGGACGAGCTGAATCGGCCGCGCCGCCGTGTAGTCGCGCTTCACGCCCCAGGCGGTGATCGCCGCGTCGTGAACGGCGCCGTTGATCGCCAGATACAGGCTCACGTCCCACTGCAGGCGGTCCACGGGGTCGCCCTCGCCGCCGATGCGCAGCGAGTCCGCGGGCAAGGCGTCGCTCACGTCGTTGGCGATGACGTTCCAGTGGCCGGGCGGGGTCTCCGACTTGGGGCCGTCCGCCCAATACTCGGCGAGCACCCGGCCAAAGTCGGAGCGCAGCGTGACGTTCGGCGCATAGGCGAGGCCGGTGATCGGGTTGACCGCGTGGCCGAGGCCGTCGTTCTCACCGAGGCTGTTGTTGCCGTAGGCGCCCGGGGAGAGGTCGATGGTCTCGGTGTTCGCGACGTCTAGCCACGACGTCTTACGCACGACCTCCATCACCCAGTCCGCCATCTCGGCGTCGCTCGTCTTGGGCGGGCTCATCGTCTCCGGCGGCCCGGCGATGGAGAACGGCTCGACGAGGCCCCAGGTGGGGCAGATGTAGCCTTGCAGGCCCGAGTCGAGCACGATGCCGTTCTGGGTCTCGGCGAGGGCGATGTTCAACAGCGTCCACTCGTCGGGGTCCACCAAGCTGCCCACGCCGGGGTCATCGACGACGATGGGCGGGTTGGGGGACGTCCAGCCCGTCGTGTCTTTGTAGTTGTCGTGCTCGTTGGCGCCGTCGTCGGCGTAGTGGTTGATGATCGCCTCGGCGACGCGGTTCCCCAGGGCGACCGGGTCGTCGCCGTCGGTGTGGGTGTCGGTCGGGTCTAAGCCCAGCACGCCCATAAAATCGTCGTAACAGGCCGTCGACGTCGTCCCGCCGATGGCGGTGGCGTAGCGGTGGGTCAACACCCGGTATGCGGCGTAGGAGATGGCGATCTCGCGGTCGCCCTCGACGTCGTCGCTCGTGAGCTTCTCCGAGGTCAAGAGCCCATCAGCGACCTCGTCATAGGCCGCCCAGGCGTCCCACATCGCCGCGCTGACGTGGAACAGGTTCCTGGCGTGAACGCCGGGCCGAGGGATGTCGCGGCGGATGCTGTTGATCATCTGCTCGTTCCACCGATGGGCGATGGAGCCCTCGGGGACCGGGTCCGCGTAGCCCTCGGGGCAGCTCGCCGCCGGGGTCTCGATCTCCTCTCCGACGTAGAGCTCCGTCGTCTTGTCGGTGCGCCAGATCACGCCGTCGCTGAGCGATCCCGTGAGCACCGCGCCGCCGACGGCCCACAGCGACTCGCCGTCATGCCACGCGCCGTGCAGCGACTCGGGCGGGGTCTCCTCGTCGTTGGGGATGTACGTCCACTCGCCGCCCGACCGCCGGAAGATGGCCGCGTCGGCGCCGGTCACCCACAAGGCGCCGCCGTCCTCGAAGCTGAGGCCTTGGAGCACCGGCGCGCCCGGCGGCGTGGCGTCGGTGAAGCCCTTCGTGGCGTCTCCCAAGAGCAAAACACCGCTGGAGTCGCCGCCGGTCACGGCGATCTCGTCCGCGCTCCCGGTCACGGTGAACAGCCGCGCCGTGGTGCCGCTCTCGACGACGGACCAGCTTGAACCGTCATAATGCAGGATCGTGCCGTTGCCGCCGACGACGTACACGTCATCCTTGGCCCGGCCCCAGACCTTGAGCAGCGCCGGCAGCTCACCGTTGGCGTCCAGCGGCATGTCATCGGGCAGGCTCACGTCCTCCCACTCCGAGCCGTTGTAGCGCCAGAGGAAGCCCCAGCGGCCCGCCCAGCCGCCCACCGCCCAGACCTCGTCCGGCGACGCGCCCCAGAGGCCGTACACCGTGTCTCGGGCGAGGCCGGGCGTCTTGTGCCGGGTGAGCGTGGCGCCGTCCCAAGAGAGGATCGTCGCGCCGGCCCCGGCGAACATCACGGTGTCCGCGTCAAAGGCGTGAACCCACCACAGGTCGTAGAGCGAGGAGTTTGTGAGCGACGTCCACTGGGACCCATCCCAATGAAGCGCCAGGCCGCCGGTGCCCGGGTCAGCGCCCGCGACCCACACGTCGTCGGGGCCCGTGCCCCCCACGGACATGAACGCCGCGGTCGGGTGGGCGCCCGCGGGCAAGACCTCGGCGGTGAACTCCTCATCGTCGCTGTCTGTTGGCGCTGGGGCGTCTTTGCAGGCGAACAGGATCGAGAGCGGCAGAAGGAGCAGCAGGGTCCGGGTCATGGTCTCGTCACTCCGCGAGATTTGGGATGGCGCCCGCAGGCTGGAACACGGATACGATAACCCTGAAACGTTGTGCTCAATAGGCTGATCCGAATGTCGCACACCCCGGTCCTGATGGCGCTCATTCTGCTCTGCGGCTGCCCCGGCCGCGATTCGGAGGACACGGACTGCCCCACGTTGGACACCACCGTGGAGCTGGGCACGGGCACAGACCGCTTCATCCCCCTGAACGATGGCGACCCGCTGACCTTTGAGCGCGGCCCCCAAGGCGGCTACCACGTCTACGGCAGCCTTCAGGCCACCGGCGTAGACATGGGTGACCCAAACTACCCCTTCGAGCTGACGAACCCCCACATCTGGTTCAACGTGGAGCAAGACGGCGTCGAGATCGCGCTGCTCGTCGATCAGCCCCGGGCGCTCACGCCTTTGGACGACGCGGGCCACGTCGGGGTGCTCGGCGAGCTGGTCATCTTCAACGTCGCCGATCCCCCGGCCCTCGACGGCACGACCGCGCGGTTCACGGGCCGGCTCACCGACCGCTGCGCGCGCGGAGGTGACGACGGCCGCGACGTGGTGCTCACCCTCACCGCGCTGTAAACCCCCTACTGAGCGCTCCAGAAGCCGGGATCGCCCAGGGCCTCCAGATGCGCGGGGATGTTCGTCTCGACGCCGGTGACCACGAAGCCCTTGAGCAGACGCTGGGCCTTCACGATGCAGGCCTGCCGCGTCGGCGCGCGCACGACCAGCACGGCGAGCAGGCCCACGACCCGCTGCGTCGGCGCGAAGTCACCAAACACCAAGGCGTCGGCGGGGGGCTCCCAGGTCTCGATCTCCCCCGGCGCCAAGGCCCGAATCCGGAAGCCCAAGGCCACGCCGTCGGCGCTCAGGTCCGACCGCTTGAAGCCCAGAGGCTCGCCTCGGGCGATGCGGAGCTGGAGCTCCGGCGACCGGAGGCCGAAGACGTGGTCGTTGAGCAGCATCCCCAGGTCGAGGCGCGGGCGCATCCCCAGGCACCACGCGGCGCCGGAGGGATCGGTCAAGAAGCCGACCGCGCCGAGGCCCTGGAGCCCGACCCCCTTCGCGACGGCCACGGCGGCGTCCTCCAAGGCGGCGGCGAGGGGCGCGGAGATCGACGCCGGGAGCTGGTCTACGGTGAGCATGCCGTTCTTGCGGAGCGAGCGCTCTCGCACACCCAAGGCCACCACGGCCCCTTTGGCGTCGGCGGCCACGGCGACGACGAGGTGCCGGGCCTGGCGCACATGGGCCTCAAACCAGATCGCCTCCCCGGCGTCGAGCCGCGCCCGGGCCAAGGCGTCGGCCTGCTCGGCGGTCTCGGCGCGCTGGGCGAGGCGGCCGCGGTTGTCCTTGATCCAGAGCGGCAGCCCGAGGTGTTTGACCACCTCGTCGATCGGCGCGGCGTCGCCCCGGCGCAAGAGCCCCGTGCCCGGCACCGGCATCACCTTCGCCCGGCGCGAGACCTCCCGGGCGCGGTGGCGATCTCCGGCGTTGCCCACGCGGTCATAGGGCGGGCCGATCATCAGGAGGTTCGCCGCCGCGACCTCTTGGGCGAAGGCCGCGTCTTCGGCGAGGCGCCCCAGGCCGGGGTGGATGGCGTCACAGCCCGCGTCGTTCGCCGCGCCGATGAGCTGGTCCATCGTGGGCTCGTCGGGCACAAACGCGGCGTAGGTCGCCTCATCCAGCCGTGGCGAGGGCTCCTCGTCCTCAGTGAACGCCACGACCGTCTCCGCTCCTTGGGCGCGGAGGCAGCGGTCGATCCACACGGCCATGGGGCCGCGCTCGACGATAAACACACGGGTGCCGACGCTCATCGTCCACTCCAGACCGGCGGGCGTTTGCCCAGAAAAGCCATGATGCCTTCAGCGCTGTCTTCGCTCGTGAGGTTCGCCTCAAGCTGGCCGTGCAGGTAGCGCAGGGCGGGCTCATACGGCAGGTCTGAGGCCATAAACATCGCGTCTTTGCCCAGGCGCACCACGGCGGGGGAGAAGCTCGCCGCCGCCCGCGCCAGGCTGAGCGCCCCGGCCAAGGCGTCGCCCTCGACGCGGTTGATGAGCTGGTAAGCGAGGGCCTCTTCAGCGCTGAGCAGGCGCGCGGTGAACACGAGCTCCGAGAGCAGCTTCGGCGGCAGGCAGCGCTGCAGCTCGGCGAGGATGATCATCGGGAAGAGCCCGACCTTCACCTCGGGCGTGCCCAGGCGCGCGCCGGGCCGGGCGACGACCATGTCGCAGCCGAGCATCAGGCCGAACCCGCCGCCCAAGGCGTCGCCGTTCACCGCCGCCACAACCGGCTTGCCCAGGCGCCGCAGGGCGAGGAGCAGATCCGCGAAGCGCCCTCGGCCCCGGGAGGCCGCCAAGGCGCCATCGTCGGTGAAGCCGCCGCCGCCCAGGTCACCCCCGGCGCAGAACGCCCGATCCCCGGCCCCGGTGATCACCACGGCGCGGGCCTCGGCGTCTTGGCCCACGGCGAGGACGGCGTCATGCAGCGCGGCGACGAGGCCCGGCGACAGGGCGTTTCGCCGGTCGGGCCGGTTGAGCGTGAGCACGGCGACGCCGCCCTCAACACGCTCGCTCAGCACCAAAGGCGCGGGCTCATCCATCAGACCTCCAGAGCGGCGGGGGCAGCACAGCACGAGCGAGGAGGATAACAAACATCCCCGCCCCAAGGAGCCGCCGTGCGTGTGGTGATCGTCGGTCGTGGCCGCCTCGGACGCACCTTGGCGCTCCTGCTCCCGGCGCGTGGGCAGCCCGTGACGCTCTGCGCCCACGACGAGGCCTTGCCCGAGGCCGACGTCATCCTGCTCACCGTGAACGACGACAACGTCGCCCAGACCGCCGCGCGCCTCCCCGTCGGCCCGATCGTGCTGCACACCGCCGGGGCGCTGGGCCTCGACGTGCTGCTGCCGCATGAGCGCCGGGGCTCGCTACACCCGCTGATGTCGTTCCCTGGCCCCGAGCGTGGCGTCCCGCCCACCGACGGCACCCCGGCGGCGATCAGCGGCCACCCCGAGGCCCTCGCCGCCGCCCGGGCCCTCGCCGATCGGCTCGGCTTCCAGGCCTTTGAGGTGCCCGGCGACCGGCGGCTCTACCACGCCGCGGCGGTGATGGCCGGGAACTACGCCACCGTGCTCCACGACGCGGCCTCCACCTTGCTCGCCGCCGCTGGCGTAGACCCGGCCCTCGCCCCCGGCCTGCTCGCGCCTTTGGCCTTGGCCTCCATTCAGCAGGGCGCTCGGATCGGCCCCGCCCAGGCCCTGACCGGCCCCCTCGCCCGAGGCGACGCCGGGGCCATCGCCGCCCAGCTCCACGCCATCGAGGCGCTCAACCCCGAGCTCGCCGCGCTCTATCGGGCCGTCGGCGCCTGGGGTCTCCTCCACACCCTTCACGACGCCCCGCTGGGCGAAGAACAACGCGCGGCCCTGCGCTTGGCCTTGGGTCTTGACGACGCCCCGCGCTGACCATTGCCGACCCCCCTTCGGGTGGTATATTCGTGAGTGAGCGACGTGAAGTCGCCAGGAAGGAGCAGCCCATGCTCGACGCCTACATCATCCGCAAGATCCGCGAAGACCGCGAACGGCGGGAGTCAGGGGCGCAACCGCTGCGCATCGAGGTCCCACGGCCCCCGCCGGAGCCGCCTTGGGATGAGCGCGCAGGCGGTGAGCCCAAACGTGACGACACCGAGCGCGGTG
>JBEAVX010000897.1:0-3057 GCA_041160755.1 Pseudomonadota bacterium | reverse complement strand
CCACAGGCGCGCGGCCGAGGACGAGGCGCAGGGCGCTCGACTCCACACGGAGGCTGTGCCAACCTTCGGCGGGGTCCGTGGGCTGCTCGTGCTCCAGGGCGTCGGGGACGAAGGTGTGGATGTCTTGAATGAGGGTGCCCCCGGCGGCGACGGCGAGGGCCTGCATCCCGCCGCAGACGCCGAGCACGGGCACGCCGTCGTGGATGCAGCGGCGGGCGAGGGCCAGCTCGCTGCTTGTGCGGCGCTCGTCGGGGGTGTCCAGACGCGCCGAGACGAGGGCGCCGTAGTGCTGGGGGTGGATGTCGAGGTTGCCCCCGGTGATCACGACGGCGTCGGCGATCGAGAGCAAGGCGTCGAGGTCGGCCTCGCCAGGGGCCACGAGCAGGGGCACGCCCCCGGCGGCGCGCACGGCGTTGATGTAGGCCTCGTTCACGAAGGACTCATCCCGCCGGGGGCGCACCCGGGGGGAGTCGTGGTGGCCGACGCCGGCGCGGCGGTCGGTGGTGATGAGCACGATCATAGAGAGCCCTGGCGCGGGGGTGGGGCGCTCCTGTATCATCGGCGCTTCGGCGCGTCGTCGCGCCAAAGAGGTCTGCATGAGCGGCATCGGCGTCGTCACAAACCCGCGCTCCCGGCGAAACCGGAAGAACCCTGGGCTTCAGGCGCAGCTCGCCTATGTGCTCGGCGAGCGGGGGGCCTTGGCCGCGCCGACGGACCTCGACGCCTTGGAGAAGGTCATCCAGCACTTCCGCGACCGCGAGATCGACGTGCTGGCGATCAACGGCGGCGACGGCACCAACCACGTCGTGCTCTCGGCGCTCTTGCGGGTCTACGGCGACGCGCCGCTGCCCAAGATCGCGCTTTTGCGCGGCGGCACGATGAACACCGTCGCCTCGGGCCTCGGCGTGCGGGGCTCCCCGGATGACCTCTTGGGCCGCCTCGTGGACACCTACCACACCCAGGCGCCGTTTCAGCTCGCGCAGCGCTCACTCTTGGTCGTCGGCGACAAGGCCGGGTTCTTGTTCGGCAACGGCGCGATCTCCAAGTTTTTGGAGGTGTATTACGAAGACGACGATCCCTCGCCCTGGTCGGCCACAAAGCTCGTGGTCAAAGGCATCCTCTCGGCGATGGTGAACGGCGCGTTGACCCGCCGCGTGTTCGCCCCGGTGAACGCCCGGGTCTCGGTGAACGGCGCGCCTTGGGCGCCCACCCGCTGGTTGACCGTCGGCGTGGGCAGCGTAGACGACATCGGCCTGGGCTTTCGCCCGTTCTTCCGCGCGCTCCAGCACCCCGGCAAACTTCACGCCTTGGGCTTCGCCTGTGAGCCCATGGACCTCATCCGCCAGCTCTGGAACATCTTCCGCGCCCGGCCCATCGACAACCCGAACATCTTGGAGGCCGTCACCGAGGGCGTCGTCATCGAGGCCGATGAGCCCCTGGGCTACATGATCGACGGCGACTTTCACCAGGGCGGCCAGCGCCTGGAGGTGCGGGTGGGGCCCACCTTGCAGATGATCTTGCTCTGATCTCCCGCAGCCCGCAGGCCGTGGTGTATGCTCTCTGGATGCGGTCCACCCAACCACTCTTCCTCGCCCGACTGATCCTCGCCCCCCTGCTCACGCTCTGCGCCTGTGGCGGCCCCGTGGTGGCCCCGGAGGCGCTGCAAGACCTCTCGTCGTACTTCTACGCCCGCTGGCCTGACGAAGACCCGGCGGCCTTAGAGGCCGGGGTCACGAACCTGTTCACCTTCGCCGGCCAGGTGGACCTCGACGCCAAGCCCGACGACCGCTCGTTCGTGGTGAACCCCTTCACCCGCGACGTCGTGGCCGAGCTTGTGGAGCACGATCGCGACCCGGCGGACACCGTCGGCGTCGGCATCCTCTTCGCCTCGGCCTTCCCGCCTGTGGACCACCTCGCCCACCTCACCCTGGCCGATGGCACCCCGGTGGAGCCCTCGTCGCCGGATCGATACGACCGAACGATCATCGAGGGGGATCTCGACTGTTTTGTGGCCGAGACCTGCCCGGTCCTGCGCACAGAGGCCCAGGTCGAGCGCAAGTACCTGAGCATCACCGTGCTCTATACCCTGCGCAAAGAGCTGCGCTGGGCGCTCACAGAGGACGGCGAGCGCGCGCTCTTGGCCCGGTCATGGAACGTCGACAGCGCGTCCGGCGGCGAGAACTTCTGGATCCTGCAGGGCTACTCCATCGATCTGTTCTTGCCCTATGAGCAGGGTGCGCTGCGGTATCAGGTCTCCTGGCAAGAGACGGAGATCGGCGGCCTCGACGATGAAGACATGACCGGCGCGCTCTCCGACGGGATGCAGGGCGTGTTTGACGCCCAGGAGGAGTGGCTCACCGAGGGCGGCGGCTGAGGCTCAGAGGGCCAAACAGTCGCGCGGCGCCTCGGCCACGCAGCTCCCGGTGGTCTCATCGCCGTTCGCCCGGGCCTTCAGCCACTCAAGCTGGTAGGGCAATGAGTCCACAGCGCCGCTGACGTGGCTCGCGCCCGCGCACTGAATGTGCTCGATGTTGTAGCCTTCAGCGCACAGAGGCGGAATGTCGTCGTGCACCGGGGCGGCCTGGGCGAGATCGTCGAGCTCCGAGGTGATGATGAGCACCGGGGCGTTTGACCCGCGGGGGATGGCCGAGCCCACGAGGGCCCCTTGGGTGAGGTAGCAGCTCCAGGGCTCAAAGGGGGTGTCGTTCACCAAGGCGTCGATCAAGGCGGGCTGGAACAGGGTCTCGACGCTCACGACCTGCTCGGGCACGTCGGGGGAGCACGACGCGGCCAGCTCGGTGAGCAGGGTGGTGGCGGGGTAGCCCGGGGCGTCGTCGTTGAGCGCGTCGGAGAGCGGCGCGGGCTCGCCGTACCAGAGGTTCTGGGTGGCCAAGGACGCGGCCATGGCGAGGCTGGTGTCGCCGTAGGTGGTGACGCCGAGCTTGGCGAGGTGGGTGGGGTCGGTGGCGGGCACGGCGGCGACGACGCCGTTGATGCGGTGGTCGGGCAGGTAGGCCTCGCCGTAGCGGTCGGCCCACAAGGCCGCGAAGCCGCCTT
>JBEAVX010000869.1:0-6985 GCA_041160755.1 Pseudomonadota bacterium | reverse complement strand
GAAGTAGAGCGTGCAGCCCAAGGAGTAAAGATCGGCGCGATGGTCGATCTCTTCGCCACGAAGCTGCTCCGGCGAGGCGTAGCCCGTGGTGCCGACGATGGCGCCGAGCGCGGTGTGATCGGGCTCTTCAGTGTCCTTCACGACGCCGAAGTCGGCGAGGCGCGGCGCCCCGCGGCG
The DNA here is from genome assembly GCA_041160755.1 of Pseudomonadota bacterium. GTDB lineage: Bacteria > Myxococcota_A > UBA796 > UBA796 > CAJQPC01 > JADKFE01. The sequence continues at coordinate 6,808 of JBEAVX010000869.1, read as the reverse complement.
GTCGAGGAGGACGTTCGCGGGCTTCACGTCGCGGTGGATGAGGCCCAAGGCGTGAACGGCCTCCAAGGCGTCACACAAGGCGGCGCCGACGCGGCAGACCTCGCGGTAACGCTCCTCGGCCGGGCGCTCGCGCAGCTTCGTGGCGTACACCCGCAGGTCGGGGCCCTCGACGAGCTCCATGACCATGAACGGCCGACCGCGCTCGACGCCGTCGTCGATGACCCGCACGACGTTGGGGTGATGCAGGCGGCGTAAGGTGGCGACCTCTCGCTGAAACCGGGCGTTTAAGCTAGCGGAGCTGCGGTCGAGCCACTTGAGCGCGACCCGCTCGCCCGTGGGGGACTCGGCGAGCATCACCATCGCCATGCCGCCTTGGCCGATGAGGCGCTTGATCTCGTAGGGACCGACACGCTCGGGGAGCGGCGCCGAGCGGTCGTCGGTCACCCTAACCACCCAGCTCGGCGAGCTCGGGCCGCGCGAAGAACGGCTCGGCGAGCTCAGCGGGCAGCTCTTGGCGGAGCGCTCGGGCGAGGGCGTCGGCCTCGGCGCGCCAGGCGACCTTGGCGTCGGCCGTCTCGGCGAGGCCGCTCAACAGCAGCCGACCCTCTAGCTCGATGAGGCGAAAGCCCCGGCTGCGGGCCAATGACGTGCCGGTGTTCGCCAAGGCCCGGGCGTCGTCCCGGCGGCCGAGGCTCTCCAAGGCGCGGGCGGCGGCGATCATCACCTGCACCCGGCGGGGCACGGGCAGCTTGTCGAGCTGGGACTGGGCGACCTCCAACATGCGCTCGGCGTCGAGGCGGTCGCCGGTCATCGCGCAGCACCAGGCGTTGAGCGCGATGATGGCCGGGCGGTAACGCTCGGGGTCGCTGCGTTGGGCGAGCCCACGGGCGATGGAGAGGTGGGACTCGGCCTGCTTGGGGTTTCGGGCGCGCAGGGCCAGCCGGGCGAGGCCGAAGCGGGCGGCGATGAGATCCGGGGTGAGCCCCAGCGCGTTCGCCTCCTCCAGGGCTTGGGTCAAGTCGCGGCTCGCTTGACTCGTCAAGCCCAGCTCCAGATTCGCCTCCCCGCGCACACCCAGGGCCGTCGCTTGACCGACCCGGAAGTTGATCGTGATCGCGATCCGCTGGGCCTCGTCGGCGCGGGCGCGGGCCTCAGAGAGTCGCCCTTGCCATGTCAACATCTGACTGAGGTTACACAAGGCGATGCAGAGCTGCGCTTTCTCGCCGAGGCGCTCAAAGAGCGCGACGGCCTCCTCCATTCGTTTGGAGGCCGAGGCCATGCGCCCTTGGGTGGCCTCGGCGGCGGCCAAGGCCAGGAGCATGTCGCCGCGCACCCGGCTCAAGGGCTCAGACGACGTGAGCACGAGGCCCTCGGCGGCGTCTTGTTCGACCTTGGCGACGTCGCCGTCTTCCCAGGCCAGCGACGCCCCGGTGTACAGCGCCTGGGCGATGAGGCCACGGTCACGCATCCCTCGGGCGCGCTCCAGGGCGAGGCGGCTGTGCTCCCGGGCCTCCTCGACGCGGTCCATTCGGCGCAAGAGCGTGGCGAGGCGGCAGCGGGCGCGGACCTCGGCGGCGCCATAGCCCGCGCTGACGGCGTGCTCCAAGAGCGCCTGCCACGAACGATGCGCCTCGGCCCACTCGCCGCGCAGGTAGAGGATCTCGCCGCGCACCTCCAGCAGCTCACGGCGGCCCTCGGCGGCCTGTTCGGCGGGGAGGTTGGCGCGGGCCAGCTCCTCCAGGCTCGCCGCCCGGGTCGAGAGCTCCCAGGCCTCGGACGGCAAGGAGCGGGCCAACATGCGCCGGGCGGCGGTGGTGAGGTAACGGAAGGCCTTGCCCGACTCTCCGGCGAGGCGGTAGTGGTCGCCGACGAGCTCAATCGCGGCGGGCACCGTGGCGAAGTTGCGCTCCAAGGCCTCGGCGAGCCCCCGGTGAAGGCTGGAGCGGCGCTCGGGGCTCAGCTCGCGGTAGACGACGTCGGCCATGAGCCGGTGGGCGACGTCGTGCTGCACGATGTCCCCGGCGCGGCGCTCGATGACGATGCCCCGGGTGATGAGGCCGTCGATGGCGTCGAGGACCTCGTCCTCGTCCCGGTCGAGCACCTCTAGGCTCAGGTCGAGATCTAAGCTGCGGCCGGAGACGGCGAGGAGCTCTAAGGCCTCACGCTCGCCGGGCTCTAGGCGGCTCAGGCGCCCCCGGATGACCTGGCGCACCCCGGCGGGGATCTCCAGGTGCCCGGCGAGGATCTCTTCAGTGTCGGCGCTGAGCTCTAGGCCGATGGGGCCCTCGACCAACATTCCTTGCTGGTGCAGCGCGCTCAAGAACTGGGTGATGAACAGCGGGTTGCCTTGGGTCTCCTGGTGCAGGCGGCGGGCCAAGGCGTCGCTTCGGGGGCCCGCGCCCAACATCTTCTCGGTGAGGCGCTGGAGCGCCGCGAGGGACAGATCCTCTAAGCGCAAGCGCACAGGCGGCGAGACGAAGCCTTCGCCGCGCAGGAAGGTCTCCGTGGCGGCGGTGACCGACTCGCTGCGCACACCGAAGACGCCGAGCACGGGCTCGCCGACGTCGATGGTGGCCTGGAGGAGGTTCTTGACCAGCTCTAGCCCGCGCGGCGGGAGCAGGTGGAAGTCGTCGTAGAGCAGGATGCGTGGTCCGTCGCCGACGAGCTGCACGACGGCGGGGCGCAGGCGGTCCATGAGGCGATAGACGGCGTCGCCGCCGCGCCCGGCGCCGGTCGTCCACTCGTCGATGGCGCGCAAGAGCGGCGCCGGGGCGCGGTCGCCGAGCTCGCCGACGACGCTCTTGCAGAAGTCGATGAGGCCGAACAGCCCCGCCGCGCCCGTGGACGCCTCTAGGCGGTGAACGGGGACGCCGAGGTTCGCGGCGCGGTCGGCGACGGCGTTCAACAGGCGAGTGCGCCCGGAGCCCTCGCGGCCCTCGACGGCGATGAGCCCACCTTCGCCTCGGGTGAGGTGGTTGACGGCGTCGTAGAGCACCTCCAGCTCGGCCCCTCGGCCCACGAGCGGCGGCTGCCAGCCCTCGCCCAAGCCAGACGGCGCCTCGGCCTCGGTCTGCTCCAGCCGGTAGAGCACCTCACGCGCCGACTGAAAGCGGGCCTTTGGGTCCTTCTCCAAGAGCTTCTGGCAGATCTCGTCCAGCGCCCGGGGGATGCGGTGGTCGTACTGGCGCGGCCTGGGCGGCTTCTTGTTGCGGTGGGCCTCTAGGTAGCCCTTCATGTCCTTCTCATCAAAAGGACGGCAACCCGTCAACATCGCGAACAGGATGATGCCCAAGGAGTACAGATCAGACCGGTGGTCTAATGGCTCGCCGCTGATCTGCTCGGGGGAGGCGTAGGCCCAGGTGCCCACCAAGGTGCCGGAGACGTTGGCGTCGGCGGAGGGGTCGAGGTCCTTCACGATGCCGAAGTCGGTGAGCTTGCAGTGACCGGCCTTGTCCAGCAGGATGTTTGAGGGCTTGAGATCGCGGTGGACGAGGCCCTTCTGGTGGACGTGGCTGAGCGCCCGGCAGATCTCGATGAGGATCTCTTCGCTGCGGCGCCAGCGCTCGTTGGGATCCTCTAAGAAGCGGAAGTTTCGGATGGTCTGGTGGAGGTCGGTGCCCTCGACGTACTCCATCACGATGTAGGGGTGGCCGTGGAGGTCGCCGTAGGCGTCGACGCGGATGACGTTGGGGTGGCGCACGCGGCTGAGCGCGCGGAACTCTCGGCGAAACCGCTGCAGGCCCGTCTTGAGGCGGTTGCCGCGCAGGATCTTGAGCGCGACGGGATCGTCGTTCGGGTCACGCGCCAAGACCACGAGCGCCATGCCGCCTTTGCCGACGGGGCGCTCGTAGACATAGGGGCCGATACGCTCCCCCGGATGAAGCGTGATTCCTCCCATCTGGAGGATGTTGCTCTCAAACTCTGCGTCGCTCATCGGGAGACCCCGTGCGAGCGCCAAGGGTAACCCAGCCGAGGGCCAGAGGGCCAGAGATCGCCGGGAGAACGACGATCAGCGGGCGCGCGGGGCGCGGAGTCCCTCGACGACGTCCGCCCCGAGCAGCCGCGCGGCGAGATCACGCAGGAGCGCCAAGGGGCGGTCGGGGAGGTCCTCGCGGGAGACCTCGATGGCCAAGGCCTCGCTCACGAGCTCCCGGGCGCGGGGCGACTCGTTGAGGCGGTGCAGGGCGGTGGACTGGTAGACGAGGGCCTGGCCGAGCACGTCGGGCATGGTGTGCTCTCGGGCGAGGTGCACGGCCTCGGCGGCGCGGCCTTCAGCGCTCCCGTGGCGCTCGGCGCGCAGGCCCAGCTCGGCGAGCAGGCACAGGGCCAAGGCCAAGGGGCGCGGGCTGCCCTCGATCCGGAGGATTCGTTCGGCCTGGCGGAGCGCCGTCGCCGCGTCGTCGTGGTGGCCCAGCACCATCTCGAGCTCCCCCAAGCCCAAGAGCGCCGAGCCCTCCCGCAGGGGCGACTGCTCGCGCCGGGCGGCGGTCAGGGCGTCCTCCCAGGTGGCCCGGGCCCGGGCGATCTGCCCCAGGGCGAGCTGGGCGTCGGCCACGGCGCGCAGCGTCGGGAAACGCACCGGCGAGCCCACGTCGAGGCTCTGGAGCGCGCCCTCCAAGAGCGGCAGCGCCGATCTCGCGTCGCCAAGATCACCGAGCGCCATGCCCAGGCGCGCGCTGAGCTCGGCGCGAAGGGGCCCGCCGGGGACGAGGTCGAGGGCGCGCTGGAAGGTGTCCCGGGCCTCTTCAGACCGCCGCAGCGCGAGCAGCGCCTCTCCGGCGACGGCGAGGGCCTGTTGGCGCATCGGCAGCGCGCGCTCGCCCTCGTCGGCGCGCTCGGACTGGGTCACGGCGCGCATCGCGGCGGCGAGGGCCTCCTTCATGTCGCCTTGGCGGGCGGCGCGCTGGGCGGCGGTGACCCACAACGGCCAGGCCTCGGCGTCTCGACCGGCGAGGGTGAGGTGCTCGGCGGCGACGGCGGCGATGGACGCGCGGCGGCGCTGGTGTCGGGCGAGGAGGGCGCGGGCGGCGCGCTCGTGGAGCACGGCGCGGCGGCTGGGCTCGATGAGCTCTAGGATCACCTCGCGGAGCTCAGGTTGGCGCAGGCGCAGCACCTCGTGGAGCGGCTCCACCCGCACCGTGACCAGATCGGACTCCCCGGCGGGGCTCTGGGCGTCGCTGAGGCCCTCGACCAAGGATCGTTCGGCCTCTACGCCCAGCACGGCGAGGGACTCGACCATCGCCCGCTCGTGCATCGTGAGGCGCTTCACGCGCTCGATGGCCCGGGCGCGGCGGCGGGCGGGCAGGGGCAGCGGGGCCTCGCGCAGGGTGTCCATCGGCACGGCGAGGCGCTTGAGCCCGGCGGCGTCGCGGGTGATCCAGCCCCGGTCTTCGAGGGCCTGGAGCTGCTCGATGGCCTCGGCGGGGGTGGCCTCAGCGGCCGCGAGGCGCCGACCGACGGCGGCGGCCACGGCGCCAGGCAGCTCTAGATCTCGGCAGATCGCCACCAAGGCCGCCTCCTCCAGCGGGCCGAGGATCAGCGCGCCACCTTCGGCGTCGGGGGTGGTGTGGAGGCTCAGGTGCTGGAGCAAGGAGAGCGTGCTCGCGGGCACCGCTGGATCGCCCCGCACGCTGTAGACCAGGAGCAGAGCGGCCTTGGGCGGGAGCTGCCGCAGGGCCTCTCCGAGCGCGCGCACGGCGCTCGGGCTCGCCGCGTCGAGGTCATCCACCATCAGCACGCCGTGCCCGCCGCCACGCAAGAGCTGGTTCAGGGCCTCGACCGCCGAGGGGCCGCCCTCGTCTCCCAAAGACACCGCGGCCACGGGGAGGTCGTCGTCATGGGCGCGGGCGCCGATCTCGGTGAGCAGGGCGCTGCGGCCGCTGCCCGAGGGGCCCACGACGGGCAAGGCGCCGCTCTGGCCTTGGGCGAGGCGGGCGAGGGCCTCTTCAGCCCGAGCGAGGGCCTCGCGGCGCCCATGAAGCAGCGTGCGCCGGGCGCCGTGGGCGTCGAGCGCCTCGATGAGCGCGTCGGCGGAGGGGAAACGTAGGTTTGGGTCTTTGCGCAAGAGCCGCATCGCGACGCGGCTCAGGTGCAAGGGCAGCTCGGGCACCAGCTCCACCGGGGGCGGCGGGTCTTCGAGCAGGTGTTTGGTGAGGTACCCGGCGATGCTCTCGGCGATGACCGGGCGGCGACCGGTGAGCAAGAGGTAGAGCACCGCGCCCAAGGCGTAGAGGTCGGTGCGGGCGTCTACGGGCTCGCCGGTGATCTGCTCCGGCGCCATGAACGCGACGGTGCCGACGATGCGCCCCGCCATGGTGAGGTGGGTGGCGAAGGCCTCGGGCGCCTTCACCGAGCCGAAGTCGGCCAGCTTGGGGGTGCCGTCGGCGGCGATGAGGATGTTCGAGGGCTTGATGTCGCGGTGGGTGACGCCTTGGCGGTGCACATGGGCCAAGGCCGAGGCCAAGGCGCGCACGATGCGGGTGGCCTCGGCGGCGCGATCTTTGGGCGGTCGCTCGGCCCACTGGCGCAGGAGCTCCTCTAGATCGGGGCCCTCCACCAGCTCCAAGGCCAGCCAGGGCCGACCTTGCCACACCCCGGAGTCGAGCAGAGACACGATGTTCGGGTGGTGCAGGCCGCCGAGCACGGCGAGCTCACGTTGGGCGCGGGTGAGCTGCTCGTCATCGAGGCCGTCGATGTGCATGAGCTTGAGCGCGGCGACCTGCCCGGCCTGGTTGGTCGCCCGCCAGACCGTGGCCAGCCCGCCCGCGCCGAGCTGCTCGTGCAGGCGCCAAGGGCCGATGTGTGGGGC
>JBEAVX010000719.1:0-6062 GCA_041160755.1 Pseudomonadota bacterium | reverse complement strand
GGGGTGGAGGGAGCGGAAGGCGGGCGATGAAGGAGCGGAGCTGGTGAGAGAGGCGGTCAGCGGCGGGGCGTCGGGGACGAGGAGGCGCGGAGTCTTTTAGCCGATTGGCGGCGGAGCGGCGGCGGAAGGATCTCATCATATCTCGCTCCGCCCAGGCCGGGGGCGGCTCGGCGCGGTCGCGGTGGGGGGCGGTCAAAACATGGCCCAGAGAGGACAAGGGCGCGCTTGACCCGGCTCGCCGCGCCTGCCACCGTGAATGGGCGCGTCAAGGCCCTACTTGATGAGCCCTCTGAACAGCTCGGGCAGGCGCTCGGGCAGCAGGTCGACGCTCTGCAGGGACAAGGTGCGGCCAGGGCCGAAGATCTCGCCCAGCCAGGCGTCGTCGCCGTCGCTGCGCCGCAGGCTGATGGTGTGGACCTGCACGTTGTCCCGGGCGAGCTCCCGAACCGCCATCGCCGCGTCGAGCACGCCGTAGCGGCCCCGGTACTCCCCACGATCTTCAGGTTTGCCGTCGCTGAGCAAGATGAGCACCCGTCGGCCCTCGGGGCGCCGGGCGAGGATCGACCCCGCGTGCCGCAAGAACGCGCCCATTCGTGTGGCGCCCCCGGCGCGCAGGCTGCCCAATCGGCGTAAGGTGCGCTCGTCGTAGCTGTCCTCAAAACCTTTGAGACGCCACAGATTGCATCGATCTGGCGCCTCGGAGTTAAACCCGTAGAAGCTGTGCGGCAGGCCCAGCACGCGCAGGCCCTCGGCGAAGAGGATCAGCGCCTCTTGCTCCATGTGCAGCACCTGGCCTTGGGTTGAGCCGGTGAGATCCACCAAGGTCATCACGCACAGATCTCGGCGTTGGCGCACAAACCGGCGGTAAAAATCCTCCTTGGGCTGCTGCCCGGCGACGAGGTCGGCATAGGCGATGAGCGCGCGGTCGAGATCGATCTCCGGGCCGTCTTGTAGGCCCCCTTGCCAGCGCTCCTCCACACGCAGGGCCTCAAATCGACGGCGAATTCGGGCGATGGCCTGGGCGTTCGCGGTGACGACCTTCTGGTACGACGAGAGCGCCCCGGCGGGGGCCTCAGGCGTGAACACCCGGGTGTGGTTCACCTTGTACACACCCGCCTGGTGATCCCACTCGTCATAAGCCGCGCCGCCGTCGTCTTCGGGCCTCGCGGGGCTCGCCGGGGGCGCCTCGGCGCTGGCGGCGGCCGCGGCGGCTTTGGCCTGTGCCTCGTCTCGGGCGGGGCCATAGGCGGGCATCTTCGCCAGATCCGGCGCGGGCGGGCCGCCCAAGAGACGGTCCTTGAGGCGCTCGCGGAGGCTCTTGGGGCGCTCGGGGCCGGGCAGGGGAGGCGTTGGGATCTTTTTGGCGTTCCGGGCCATCGCCTCGTTGAGCAGCTCCATCGTGCGGCTCGTGCCCTTCATCCACGCCGTCTCATACGCCACGTCGCGGCTGAGATCGGCGAGGATCCACTCCGGGCGAATCACGCCGATCCACCACGGGATCGGCGGCGCGCCCACCCGCAGGCGGGCAAACGTCTGTCGAAGGGACCGCGCCCGGCCCAAGACCACGAGCTTCGCGGCCTCAATCGACGGCGCGTTGTCCACCGCCGCCACGGCCGCCGCCGTCTCCGCGCCTCCGGGGGGCTGCTTGGGCCAGTTCAGGTTCACGGTGAGGCCCGAATAAAACGGGATGAACACGTCCGGCAGCCCATCCCGAGGCACCGGCGTGACGTTCACCCGCAGCTCACCGGCCTTCTCCACGAGCGGGATCTTGAGGAGATCCTTCGCGACGCCGGGGTAACGGGTTGACCAATGGCGGAGCACCACCCGGGCGGCGAGCAGGTGGTAGATCGAGCGCAGCACCCAGTCGCGATAAATCTCGGCGAGCACCTCGCGGCGCTCCAAGAACCCGAGCTGCAACAGGCCGAGCTGCATCAGCCCCATCGCCCGATACAGTCGCTCATCAAGCTCAGGCTCGGCGGGGGCGGGGACGGCGATGGGCAAATAGAGGGTGGTGCCGTCTGTGGCGGGTGGATCGGACGCGGCGAGCTTCACGTCAAAGCCGCTCACGAGGCGTAACCACGCGGCGAGACGGCGCTGCACCTCGGCCAAGGTGGTGCCCACCTGCTTGCCGCTGTGGCTCAACACCCGCACCGGACGGGCGAAGAGCAGGGCGCTCAACAGCGCGCGCTCGGCCTCAGCGTCGTCCGCCGGGGCGAAGCCGAGCTCGGCCTCGGAGAGCCCATACTCCTCCATCGTGAGGCGATGGGCCTCCTCCGGGGTCGGCGGCCAGGTCGGGGCTCCCAACGCTTGGCCCGCCTAACCCAGCACGGAGCGGATCAGCTCGCGCAGGGCCTTGGACATCTCGGGATCGTCGGTCAACGAGCCCACGAGGGTGCTCTCGCAGGCCTCCGGCAAGCTGAGGCCCCCGGTGACCAGGCGCGCGGCGTAGACCATCAGGCGCGTCGAGGCGCCCTCCGCGAGGCCGTGGGCGCGGAGGTTTCGTGAGGCGCGGCCGAGGCTCACCAGACGTTTGGCCACGTCCGGGGCGCAGCCGGACTCGGCGGCGACGATCTCGGCCTCGACGGCCTCAGGCGGGTAATCGAAGCTGAGGCTCACGAACCGCTGGCGGGTGCTCTCTTTGAGCTCCTTCGTCACCGACTGGTAGCCGGGGTTGTAGGAGATCACGACCAAGAAGCCGTCCTTGGCGTGGAGCTCCTCGCCGAGACGCTCCAGGGGCAAGCTGCGGCGGTCGTCGGTGAGGGGGTGAAGCACGGTCAAGACGTCAGGCCGGGCCTCGACCACCTCATCCAAGTAGCAGATCGCCCCCTGGCGAAGCGCCGTGGTGAGCGGGCCGTCGCGCCACACGGTGGAGCCGCCCTCTAAGGTGAATCGCCCGGTGAGATCGGCGGCGCTCAGGTCTTCTTGGCAGGCCACGGTGATGAGCGGGCGGTTGAGGCGCTCGGCCATGTAGCGCACAAACCGCGTCTTGCCGCAGCCCGTGGGGCCCTTGAGCAGCACAGGCAGGCGCATCTTCGCGGCCAGCTCAAAGAGCTGAACCTCGTTGTGGACGGGGCGGTAGTAGACCATTCCGATGGCTCCGGCGGGGACGACACCGAAGCGTAGCATCCCCCGACGCGCCTCGCCTCGCCGGAGGGGTGTCGGCTACTCGATGGTCCACGGCGTCGGCGGGGTGACGCCGGTGACGTTGGGGTTGGACTCTACGCTCACAGACGTCGCCCCCGTCGAGAGGGTGCCCGCGAGGGTCGGCGTGGCGATCACCCCGAGGGTGGCGAGGCCGCTCGGCCCCAAGGTGACCTGCGCCACGATGGACTCGTCGTCGGCGCGCACGAGGGTGCCCCCGGTGAGGCTTGACCCGTCAATACGGAAGCCGACGGGCGGGCGGTGCTCGACGAGCAAGGACTGACTCTCGGGGCCGCTCACGGTGAGGGTGATCTGGGCGGGGTCGCCGACCGTGAGCTCGTCATGGCCGACGATCACCTTGAGCCCTGATGCGCCCGACTCGCCCGTCCACGGCGTCCACGCGGTGAGATCCATGCGGTAGGCGAGGCCGGGCCAGGCGCCGTCCGCGACGAGCTCGTAGTGGTGCTCGCCCACCTTTGGCGCCGGGGCGCGTAACACGACGACCTCGCCGATGGCCTCGGCGCGTAGGGTGTGCCGGGTGACCTCGACGCCGTCGATCTTGAGCACGACGGCCATGGACTCGGGCTTGGTGCCGAGGCTAGAGAGCTTGAGGGCGTCCAAGGCCGCCACAGACGCCGCCGGGCCGCCGAAGCCGCGCCCCGGCGCCCAAGCCGACATCAACGCCGCGAGCAGGGCAGGGCGCTCGTCGCCGTCGAGGGCCAAGGCGGCCAGGGCCAAGACCTCGGCCTCTTGGGGCGGCCGACCGTCGGGGCCGACGACCCCGGCGGGCAAGGTCACCCGGGCGAGGCCGTCGCCGCCGATGGTCACGGCGTCTTTGACGATCGTGCGCAGGGACTCCGCCGTGGCGGTGTCGGCGAGGCCCGCGCGCAGCACCCAAGACGCGGTGTACGCGTCGGCGACCTCGGGGGCGAAGGCCACGTCATGGAGGCGCTCCACGGCCCCGGCGGCGAGCACGCGGCTGCCGGTCTCGTTCACGGCCCAGGCGCAGGACGCCGTGGTCACCAGCAGGCGCTGCACGGTGGAGCCTTGGGGCACCGACCAAGAGCCGTCGGGGCGCTGGACCTCGGCGAGGCGCTGGCGGCTGACCTCAGCGAGCCGCCACGCGAGCTCGTCCTCCTCCGGCGCGCGGGAGATCATCGCGACAGCCAAGGCTTGATCTGGGCCGACCTCCCGGAGCTGGCGCACGAGGCTCGGGTAACCACGAATTCGGGCGGCGCGCAGCGCGGCGGTGGCGGCCTCATCCGGCGCGGCGCCTAAGGCGGTGAGGGTGGCGGCGCCATCAACGCCCAAGGCGAAGGTGAACGGCGCGTCATAGGCGCTGGCCCCGGCGGTGCGGTCCAGCTCAGCGCGCAGGAGCCCGAGGGGGCCAGGGTGCAGGGTGACGCGCAGCTCCGCGTGCTCGGTGTTTGACGGCGTGGCGAGGTCCATCGACGCCGCGCCGACGAGCAGGCCGCCCCGAGACTGGGCGTTGGGGCGGCCCGTGGGCTCGATGACGAGCTCCTTCACCGCCGCGTCCGCCGAGGCGAACCGCACGGCGAGGCGACCGGGGCCGGGCTGGGAGGCCACCGCCGTCACCCGCTCGACGATGGCGCCGCCGGGGCCCACGGTGACCTGCCCCGCGCCGCTCGCGGTGAGCCCGAGGCCCTCCACGGTGAGCAGGCCGGAGACGCTCGACTCCGTGGTGTTCACGACCTGAACGGGCAAAATCACCCGATCGCCGAGGCGCAGCTTCTCGGGCACGACGGGATCGACGTAGACCGGCAGCGTGCTCATGAAGCTCGTCACCGAGCCAGACTGGGCGCCGTCGCGGCTTGCGGCGAGGCCGAGCACCCGCCAAGTGGTCAAGGTGTCGGGCACGGTGAAGTTGACCGTGGCGAGCCCGGACGCGTCGGTGATGACGAGCGGGCGCCACAAGAAGGTCTCGGGGAACCAGGCGCGGGTGGCTGGGGCCTCTTCGTCGCCGCTCTGCGCGCGATCTTTCTCGGCCTCGTCCGCCGGCGACTCCGCCTTCTTCATCGGGGCCGTCGCGTCATCCATATCGCCCAGCAGCCCCCCCTCCGCCATCGGCGCGGCGGGGGCCATCTCTTCGCGGGCGGCCCTAGATGCGGCTGGTTTTGGGCGCGCGCCTCCACCCGGCGCGCCGCCTGCCCGCCCGGAGTCCGCACGTTTCATCTCTTGCTCTGCGGGAGCAGGGGCCATCGACGGCTCAGCGTCCATCTGCGCGCAGGACGGCATCAAGAGCAGGGCCAACAAGGTGGCTGCGGGGCGGGCGGTCATTGGTTGTCCTCGTCCTGGACCCAAGCGGCCCAGGGCTCGTTGTCTTCGGGGAGCCGCGCGGCGTCGCGGACGAGCAGGTTCGGCTGGGTCTTGGCGAGCAGGTCTTCAGAGAGCTGGTGCAGCGCCAGTCGGCGGCCGTAGGGGTCGTTCACCGGGCGGCCAGCGGCCTCACGGCTGTCTAAGGTGCTGTCCCAGAGCTGCTTGGTGATGGCGTGGGTGAGCTGCTCGTCGGGCTTCGCGGCCTTCTCCCAGGCGCGCACGGCGGCGCGGGCGTCGGCGAGCACGGAGTAAAAGACGTCGAGGAGCTCCTCCTCAACCGGCGCCCGCCAGCTCGCCGAGGCGTTGACCGGCGGGGCGAGGGGATCGATGAGGTCCACTCGGCTCACCCGCAAGATCGTCGCCATCGCCGCCGCCTCGCCGCGCACCAGGCCCGAGGTCAAGGCCAAGGCGTCGAACAGGCCGAAGGCGGGCTGGTCGCTGTGGACCTTCTGGAGCGCCGCGTTGAGCGCGTTCGGCGCCACCAACGGGGCCAGGGTGCCCAAGGTTGAGTCTACGCCAGCGACGCTCACGACGGCCTGGGAGGACGTCTGCAGGCGCAGCTCGCCGCGCTCGCCGGGCTTGTA
>JBEAVX010000716.1:0-2721 GCA_041160755.1 Pseudomonadota bacterium | reverse complement strand
CGCCCGGCGGCTGGAGACCTTGGTTGCCCATCAGAACGGTATTCTTGACCGTTCTGGCCTTGGGCCGATCTCGACGGGCCTCCCGGCGGCTCCCTCGTAAGGCAACAAGCACGCTGCGTCTTCCCCAACCGCCCTGGCGCCCCCCGCGCGCCTCAGTGGGCGCGCAGGTACACCAGGAGATCACGCTTCTCATCCTCGCTCAAGGTGTCGCAGCCGTAGAGGTGCCCGTCGTTGCCCATCGCTTGTGCGGAGATCGGCGTGCGTGGGCCGTCGAGACAGACGAGCTCCTCAAGCGAGCTGACCGCGCCGTTGTGGAGAAAACGCTCCATCGCCCACAGGCCCCAGAGGCGCGGTGACTTGAGCTGACCGGTGAGGGCGTCTTCGCCGAGGGAGGCGTCACAGCAGGGCGCGCCGTCGCCGTCGGCGTCCATCCAGCGGGCCAAGGCGTCATCGGTGCCGATCTCGGCGTAGTCATACAGCGTGAGCCCTCCTCCGCCCGGCGCGCTGTGGCAGCCGAGGCAGCCCGCGTCCACGAAGATCTCCCCGCCCCGCGCGATGGCGTCCTCATCCGCGGGCGGGGGCGAGGGCACGGCGAGGGAGTTGATGTAGTCCACCAACGGGGCGAGCTGCTCGTCGCTGTAGTTGGGGCCGTCGCCGCCGCCGAGCTGATCAAAGAGCCGGACAAAGCCCGGGAGCGAGCGGGTGTTGCCCGTCCAGCCGAGCATCGCGTGGGCCATGCCCGCGGCCTCGGCCTCCTCAGGCGTCGGCAGGCCGTAGAGGGCGCTGATCTTGCTCACCGTGTGCACCTCGTCGTCCACCGGCAGCGGCTCGATCATGAAGTCTTGGGTGCCCGGCAGCCACTCCGCGTAGTGGCGCTGGCTCTCGGCGCTGAACGTAGGCGCCTCTTTGCCGAGCAGCGAGAACAAGAGCCCCAAGAAGCTGAGCTGCAGCGAGGAGTCCCCGGCGAGCCGGTCGAGGAGCGGCTGGATGTCGGCGCGGGCGAGCTCATCCACCTCGGCGCCGGTCATGCTCTCCATCGCCGCGAGGGGCAAGAGCGCCATGGCGAGGTTGTGGGTCCCGTAGTCGTACTGGTGGTTCGGGGCGCCCACGGCGTAACGACCGTCGGGGAGGCGCGCGAGGTGGCAGCTCGCGCAGGTGAACGCGAGGCCCTCCTCCCCGGGCCCAAGGGCCATGCCCAGCGGATAGCCATGCTCTGAGCTGGGATCCGGGATGAGGCCATAGCTGGAGAACGCGGGGCCTACGTCCTCAACGAAGCCGTCCAGCACGAAGTCCACCAGGGCCCGGGGCACCTCTTCAGTGCCGAAGGTCTCGTAAAAAAACATCCACTTGCCGCACAAGAGCCGCTTCTGCTCGTCCTCGGGGCTTGACCGCCAGGCGTCACAGCCGCCTTGCAGCGCGCCGTGCTCCAGGATCGCGTCAAGGTCGGCGCTGACGTTGGTGAGCCCGCCCGATCGATCGGGACGCGCGGCGAACGGGTCCGGCGCGCCCGCCGCCGTGTCGCCCGTCTCGGCCAGACCAGGGCTGTCAGCGGGCTGGCCGTCTTTTGTAGACTCTCCGCATGCGAGCGCTCCGACGATGAACCACATCGACACCTCCGCGCCGCGGCATATCGACCCCACCTCGGGCCCGCTATGGCGGGAGTCGGCCTTCACACAAGTTTTTCCGCCGGTCCAGCGCGCGATAGCCCTCTGCGCAATGGATCAACGCGCCCAATACGCCTCGACCACGGCGTCCTCGTTGAGCAGGGCGTAGCGGTCACCGCGCTCCTCCCAGGTCACCGCGCCGTCGGGACCGCGCCGCACGAGCTTGTAGGCGAAGACGGTGCCGGCGGGGGCCACGATCGTGGCGCTCACGCCCCCGGCCGGTTCTCCCACATGCCTAGCGCCGCCAACGGAGGCGAGCGCTACAGCCACTAGGTGTATGACCTCAGCGTCATGCGTCTGGACGCGTCGTGAAAGGAACACAGTTTTCTTATGAACGTGTTCACTGAATGCGCTCATCGATAAATGACGGCGGGGCGGATCGATCCGTGCTCAGTCCGCCTCAAACCTATGAATGGCCCATCGCAGCTCCTCATAGGCGTCCGCGAGCGCAACCAAATTCTCACGAAAGTCTTCGGTTCGATCTTTGATCTCGACGAACAGCGACACCAGGTACTCGCCGATGTCGAGGACACAGGCGATGTCTTTGTGGTCGGCCTTCGAATAGGCCATGGTCCGACCGCCGATCATCACGGCCTGGATGGCCAGGAGCGCTTGCCGCCTCTTCGACTCATGAATCATGGGGACATCACTCGGTGTTGTTGTGGTTGAGCTGCGGAGCCTCCGGCGCTGGACTCTCTGCCGCGCGGCTAAAGGTCGCCGCGCGGGCCAGGGCAATCCTTCTGTAAAACGATCCACGAAGGGGCTGGATACGCGGAGGAGTCCCAGATCCAGCACGAGTCGATGGTGCCGTCTTCGTCGCCGTCAAAACGCCCCACGAGGCCGCCGGTGTCGGTCTCCAGCACCTCCAGCTCATAGACCCCGGAGGCGTTTAGGTCGTAGAGCAGGCGAGATGAGCGGCTGGCGGAGGCTGCGAGACGTACAAACTCGGCCGGCGCCACGACGCTCACCCCGGAGATTCGGTCACGCACTCGAAAAACCTCCACCCCGTTCGCCCTCGCGGTGCTCTGCTCCCACAGACGCTCGGCCGGTGAGGCCT
>JBEAVX010000713.1:0-3117 GCA_041160755.1 Pseudomonadota bacterium | reverse complement strand
GTCGTCAGCGGCGCGATCTCCCGAGGCTCGTACCAGGCCGGGCAGCTCTTTATGCTCATGGACCACCTCAAGCGGGAGCACATCGAGCGGGTGGCCGCCGGGGAGACGCCGACGCGGCTGGTCGCCGTCGGGGCCAGCGCGGGCAGCATCAACGGCCTCATCTCGACGGTGGACGTGCTCACCGAGCCCCTGTGGGACCCTGCCCGGGCCCCCGAGGCCTCGCTCTACTTTCGCGCCTGGGTGCCTGAAGGCTTTCACCGCAGCCCCGAGTCCCTCGACCGCTGGCCCCAAGAGGTCGAACGCTACGCCCTCATCCGCACCGGCTTCTTGGACGAGTCCGTGGACGGCGTCGGGGCCATGATCGCCGACCCCTCCGCGCAGCCCGCCTGGACGAGCCCGGTGCGCCTCGCCATGACGACGGCCCGGCTGTTGCCCGACCAGGGGCCGACGGGCCTGCAGCGCGACGTGAACGAGTCCTTCGCCTTTGAGCTGGAGCGCGCCGCCGACGGCACCTTACGCGCCGCGCCCCTACGAATGCGCTGCCCGGACGGACCCGCGCCCAAGGCCGGCGCCCAGCCGAACCTCCCCTGTGAGGCCGACGTCGCCTCGGCCTTGCCCCTGGCCGACGCCGCCGGCGAGGAGCTCCAGGCGGACTGGCGCGAGATCGGGCGGCTCATCGGCGTCTCCGCGGCGGTGCCCGTGGCCTTTGAGCCCCGGGAGATGCCCTGCGAGCGATACCTGAGCTGGTCCTTGTGGCCCAAACAGAGCTGCCACTCCACCAGCGCCGACGCCCCGGTGTGGATGCTCGACGGCGGCGTGTTCGACGGCCACCCGTTCCGCGTCGCCGACCGTGTCTCCGGCGAGGGTCACTACGACGGCAAAGGCCGCGTCTATTACCTCGACCCCGACCTGGGCGACGAGGGCCCCCGCGCCGTGGACGTGCCCGACCCTGAAGACCGCGCCCTACGCTTCTTCGGTGAGGTCGTGCCCACGGCCCGAGCGCAGTCCGTCACCCAGTTCTTCCAGGATCACCCGCACCTCTTGGGCCGGGTGGACTTCCTGCGGGCCTCGACCACGCCCATCGGGAGCTACCTCGGCGGCTTCTTGGCGTTCTACGACCAGAGCTTCCGGGTGTGGGACTTCTACGCCGGGATGCACGACGGCTACCGCAACCTCCAGGCGCTCTTGTTGAGCCGGGAGGGCCTCGACTGCTCAGGCTACGACCTGGGCCGCTGGGAGCCCGACGCCCGCCAAGACGCCCGGTGTGAGGCGCTCTTGCCGAGCCTTCACCGCGACGCGGCCCCGGCGTTTTTTGTGGTGCACGAGCTGCTCACCACCTTCGAGCGCGCCGTCGAGGGCTCGATGGACTGGATCGACGTCGCGCGGAGGGTGGATCTCGGCTTTGGTCGCCTCGGCCCCGAGGCCGTGCGCGCGGCCTCGACGGTGACCGAGCTCGGCGGCGCCATCAAAGACTACGACCGCCTCGTGATGCTGCGAAACCTGCGCACCCTGACCCTCCTCCACGCCACGCGCTCCCTCGATCTCGAAGCCCAAGCCGAGGGCTACACCTTCGCCTGGTTCGCCAGCCGCCTCTCGTCCGTGATGCCTTGCCCCAGCCGAGGCGACTGCCCGCCGTTCTGGTTCGTCGCCTACGACCTGGGCGGCTCTTTGCCCTTTGAGGGCGACAAGCCGGCCTCGGGGCGCCTCGTGCGTCGCCTCGCCCGCCTCGCCAAGAAGAGCCCGGCGAAGCTCGCCGACACCTTCACCTTACGCCAAGACGGGGCGTTCTCCGTGCTCTTTCGGCGGCGGGTGAACTGGCAGCTCGCCGCCTTGCACCGGCACCCGATGTTGGGCACCTCGCCGATCCGCCGAGAGGTCTTGCGGGTGGGCCGCATGATGGTGACCGGCTCCAACCGCCTGTGGTCCGTCGGCACGGGCACCCCAACGGTGACGAACATGCCCGGCGCCTGGGGCGTGGGCTGGGACGCGACGCGGGTGAAGCCCTGGAGCGCCTTCGGCCGCCACGCCCGGTTGCCGTGGGTGTACGCCGGGGTTCGGGCCTACGGCAACGCCGCGCCGTGGTGGCCTGAGGGTCACCCCAACGTCGTGCTCTCGGCCCGGGCGGGGGTGGTGCTGCTCCAGGTGCGCCCCGGGGCCCAGCGCGTGTGGCTGTTCGACGCGCCCATCGCGCCGGTGGTCGGCCCGATGTTCCCCTTCACCTTAGAGACCGGCGCGATCCTCCAGGGCGCCTGGGTGCGCGGCGGGATCCCCGACAACCTCGTGATTCAGCCCCGCTGGATCTTGCCCAACCAGCCCGCCTTGGGCGCCACCCTCGCCTTTGAGGCCCGGCTGCACCTGATGAACGTGATCAGCGTGAGCGGCGAGTGGCACCCCCTGACCCGCGCGCTGGACGGCAGCCTGAGCCAGCCCGGCCACCAGCAGAACCCCGAGGTGCGCGTGATGATGTGGTTCACCCGCCCGGGCTTCGTGCGCCCGAACCCGTACCGCAGCGAGTGGTGAGCGGACGGCTCCGCGCTGGGGCCACGATTGACACCCCCGGCGCGTCACGCTACGCGGGGCGGCGGATCTCCCCCGCGATCCCCGCCACGCCGGGGCCTACTCCACGCCGCCCCTCTGCGCCTGACGCCATCGAGGTTGCCATGACCGCTCCCGCGACCCTCCACCTCGCGCTCCCCAAGGGCCGTATGCAGGAGGGGGTGCTCAAGCTCCTCGGCGACGCCGGGGTCTCCGTGCGCCTCGGCGCCCGGGGGTACCGCCCCACGGTGGGTCTGCCGAACGTCGAGGCCAAGCTCCTGAAACCCCAGAACATCATCGAGATGTTGGCCGCGGGCACTCGGGATCTGGGCTTCGCCGGGGCCGACTGGGTGGCTGAGCTCGGCGTGGAGCTCGTCGAGGTGATGGACACGGGCCTCGACGTGGTGCGCCTCGTCGCCGCCGCCCCCGAGGCGCTCGTGCCGGACGGGATCTTGCCCGATCGCCCCGTCGTCGTCGCCAGCGAGTACGAGCGGCTCACGACGCGCTGGCTTCAGGAGAACTGCCCGCCCGGCTCGCGGTTTGTGCGCTCGTATGGCGCCACCGAGGCCTTCCCGCCGGAGG
>JBEAVX010000693.1:0-3453 GCA_041160755.1 Pseudomonadota bacterium | reverse complement strand
GCCTCCCGAGCGGCTTGGAGGCGCCTTGGGTCGGCCTGCCCGCCGCCACGCAGCGCGATCAGGCGGGTCGGCAGGGCTGTGAGGCCACGCGGCCAAAGACCTCTTCGGCGGTCACGAGGGCTGCGCTCCGATGGGGGCGTGGGGCCTGAGCTGGTGGAGCAGGCGCTCCGCCGTGGTCGCCGGCAGGCCGCAGGCGCCGTGCTCACAGACATAGGCGCGGGCGCCGCCTTGCCCAGCGGTCTTGCGGCGGATGGCGCTGAGGTGCTCCAGCGCGGGCGCGGTCTCGGGGGTCACGACGGCGAGCACGTCCAGCGGCGTGAGCCCGACTCGGGCGGCGGCGAGGAGCGGCGGCAGGCTCGGGTGATCCGCGCTCGGCGACACGATCACCAGCTCGCGGCCCGGGGCCCGGCGGTGCAGCAGCGCGAGCACCAACGACGGCGCCGCCCCTGGAGATCGCCGCGCCCAGGCCCCCGCGGCGACGAGCAGCGCGTCGAGTCGCGCCTCATCGACGACGGGGCTCCCCAAGGCCAGAAGCCGCGCCATCACCACCGCCGCCCGGCCATATCCCGAGGGCTCGGCCCCCTCTTGCAGGGCGACCGGGCGAAGATCGAGGCCTGGCGCCATCGCCTCGCTCCGGGCGAGCCCGCCGTCGGGCAGGCCAAACCGGCGCAACAAGGCGACCATGAGGGCCTCGGCCCCGGTGATCGCCCACGGCGCCCCCGTCGCCGAGAACAAGGCCAAGAGCCCCTCAGCCAAGAAGGCGTAGTCCTCCAGCACCCCGGGGGGGCTGTCCTCAGCCAAGGTGCGCGGCAGGCGCCCGTCCACAAACCGGGCGAGGAGCAGGGCGCCGAGGTTCGACGCGGCGTGTAGGAGCTCCGGCGCGTCGAGGAGCCGCCCGGCGTCGGCCAAAGCGCCCACGGCGAGGCCGTTCCAGGCGACGACGACCTGCTCATCTCGCCCCGGCGCCGTTCGTTTGGCCCGGGCCGCAGACAGGGTCGCCCGCGCCTCGTCTAGCCCTGCGACGTCCCGACCCCGGCGGGTGAGCACGCTCGCGCCCTCAAAGTTGCCGCCCTCGGTGACCCCGTAGGCCGCGCAGAAGGCCGACGCGAGATCTGGCTGTAAGAGCGACTGAACCTCTGCTGGGGTCCAGGTGTAATACGAGCCCTCTTCGCCGCCGCTGTCGGCGTCAAACGACGCGCCGAGGCCGCCGCCGGGCACCGCCAGCGCGTCCAGGAGGAAGCGCGCCGTCGACAGAGCGTCTTGGGCGAGGCGCGCATCGTCAAACGCCACGGCGCCGCGCGCGAGCAGACCGAGGAGCTGGGCGTTGTCGAACAGCATCTTCTCGAAGTGGGGGACGGTCCAGGCCGGGTCTACGCAGTAGCGGTGAAAGCCGCCGCCGAGCTGATCCTGAAGCCCACCCTCACAGATCGCCGTGAGCGCGGCCCGCGCCTGGGCCAAGGCCGGGCCGTCGTTCAGGCGTCGCCCCGTCGCCAGGAGCAGCTCCACCCGGGCGGGCATCGGGAACTTGTGGCCCCGGCCCCAGCCGCCGTGCTCCTTGTCCCAGCCCTCCTCTAAGCTGCGCGCGGCGGCGACGATCAGCTCCAGGGGCAGATCCTCATGGCGCCGGGCGACCTCGGCCCGGGCGATGAGCCGCGCCCGCACGTTGCCCGAGGCCTCGACCACCCGCGCGGGGTCGTCCCGCCACACGCGGTCCACGGCCTCCAAGACCTGCTTGAAGCCCGGTCGCCCAAACGCGGGGACCGGCGCGAAGTAGGTCCCGGCGTAGAACGGCGCGCGCTCGTGGGTCAACCAGAGGCTCGCCGGCCAGCCGCCGGGCACGCCGATCACCGCCAAGGCGTCCATGTACACGGCGTCTACGTCGGGGCGCTCCTCACGGTCCACCTTCACGCAGACGAAGCGCTCGTTGAGGAAGGCGGCGATGGCCTCGTCCTCAAAGCTCTCACGCTCCATCACATGGCACCAGTGGCACGCGGAGTAGCCGATCGAGACGAAGACCGGCACGCCCCGGCGGCGGGCCTCGGCGAAGGCGTCATCGCCCCAAGGCCACCAGTCCACGGGGTTCATCGCGTGCTGGCGCAGGTAGAGGCTCGACGCCGCGCTGAGGCGAGGGTTGGGTGATTCGCGCATTGGTGCGAGGGCCTCGGTCAGAGCGGACGGGTGAGGGCTTCGGCGCGGCGCTCGGGGCTCGGCTGCTCGCTCGGCGACCGGCGCCCACGACGGCTCAAGATGCGCTCGACGAGGGCCGGGTCGGGCTCGTGGCCCAAGACCTCTTGGAGCACCGGGCGCGGGTCCTCAAACACCGGCGAGAGCTCCCGCTCGTCGAAGGTCTTCGCCATCGAGAACATGCCCGCGCAGATCGGATCGAAGCTGCAGGCCTCACAGGCCGCGCCTTTGCCGTGCAGGAACTCAAGCTGGTGAACGAAGCCTTTTTTGTCGAGAAATCGAATACATCGCTCCTCTTCCTTCACGATCTTTCGAGTCTCGGTGCTGGCCCAGGCGAAGCGCCGCATGTAACACAAGGGCACCCGCTCAGCGCGGAAGGTGCGCCCGGTGCGGTGCAGGTACTCCATCGCCAGCTCTAGGCTCACCTGGAACTCGTAGTGGCGGGGCACGCAGTCGGGGTTGTCTTCAGCGCGGTTGCCGTCCGGGTCCATGTTGTTCCAGACGAAGTGCCGCAAGTACGGGAAGCGGTCGCACAGCCAGATGACGTTCTCGTGCAGATGATCGGCGTTGTAGGCGTTGATCACGCAGTTGATGTCGGCGGTGATGCCCATCTCGGGCACCATGCCCAAGGTGCGGCGAATGGCCTCCCACGAGCCCGGCAGCCGCGTGATGAAGTCGTGGACCTCGGGGCGGTAGCTGTGCAGGCTGACGTGGATGTGGGTGAGGCCGGCCTCGACACACTTGCGGAAGAACGCTGGGTCCGCGAGGTGCTGGCCGTTGGTGATCATGCGGCTGTACAGGCCCTTCTCGCGGGCGTAGGCCAAGGCCGGGAACAGCAGCGGCGAGAGCGAGGGCTCGCCGCCGGTCAAGATCACGCCGTCGTAGCCCATGCCGGCGAGGTCATCGATGAGGCCCCGCATCTCGGCCTCCTCCAGATCGATCCCCGTGGGCGGGTTGGAGCAGAACCGGCAGTTCTGGCGGCAGTTCCGGGTGAGCTGGAGATAACCAAGGTTCGCCATCAGCCCACCTCCGCCGAGGCCCGACCCGAGCGCAAGAAGGAGCTGCGCTTGAGGCCGTTGTGGCGGCGGAGCGGGTCCTCCTCGGGGGTCTCCGGCGGCGCGAAGCCGGGCAGGCTCGGCGCCGGGGGCTGGGGCGTCATGCCGTCCTCGATGCGGCGGCGGGGGCGCGGCTGGGCGAGGCTGAGCTGGGCCTCGGCCTCTTCAGCCCACTCACCGTCGACCAGCGGGCGGCACAGCTTGAGGCCTTGAT
>JBEAVX010000680.1:0-5554 GCA_041160755.1 Pseudomonadota bacterium | reverse complement strand
CCCCCACCTCCCCTCGCCTGGAGCGCCCATGACGCCGCTTCACTGGACCGTCGAGGCCAACCGTCGCGCCGGTGAGCGCTTCATGGCCCGGGATCTCGACGGCGCGATCCGCATCTTGGAGGAGGCCACCACCGGCCTCGGCCCCGAGCACCAGGAGCACGCGCGATTTCTGTACGAGAACTTGGGCC
Source organism: Pseudomonadota bacterium (assembly GCA_041160755.1). Taxonomy (GTDB): domain Bacteria; phylum Myxococcota_A; class UBA796; order UBA796; family CAJQPC01; genus JADKFE01. The sequence continues at coordinate 5,366 of JBEAVX010000680.1, read as the reverse complement.
TGATCTACCTACAGACCCACCTCGTTCGTCACGCCGCGATGTGTTTTCTGCGCGCCTTGGACGGGGATCCGACGAGCCGGGAGCAGTCCTTGCGCCTGCTCATCGTCGCCTACGCCCGGCTGGGCCAGCGCTGGGAGGCCCTGGCCTGCCTTCGCGCGTTTGAGGCGCGCTTCGGCCCACACCCCGACGGCGTGCGGGCCGAGGCGCTTTGAGCCCCGGTCCGCCGAGCTGGGGCTCAGCCCTCGAAGCCGCGCACCCGCAAGAGGCCGTCTACGGAGGGCATCTTGCCGCGAAACAGCCGGTAGGCCTCGTGCTCGGGGCGGCGGCCGCCCGCGGCGTAGATGACCTCCTTGAGCCGACGCGCCGTGGCCGGGTCAAACAGATCCCCCGTCTCCTCAAACGCGGCGAAGGCGTCGGCGTCGAGCACCGCCGACCACAGGTAGCTGTAATACCCGGCGGAGTACCCATCCCCGGAGAAGATGTGGGCGAAGTGCGGCGCGCGGTGGCGGGAGATGATCTCCGGCGGCAGGCCCAGGCGGGCGAGGCTCTCGTCCTCTAGGCGCGCCGGGTCGTCGAGGGGCCCGTCGGTGGTGTGCATGTCGAGGTCCACCATCGCTGAAGCCAAAAACTCGACGGTGCTGAAGCCCTGGTTGAAGTTCTTCGCCGCGCGCAGCCGGGTGAGCAAGGCCGCCGGGATGACCTCGCCGGTCTCGACGTGCCGCGCGAACTCGCCGAGCAGCCGCTCGCTCTGTATCCAGTGCTCCAAGAGCTGGCTGGGCAGCTCGACGAAGTCCCGGGCGACGTTTGTGCCCGAGAGCGAGGCGTAGGTCACGTCCGAGAGCAGGCCGTGGAGCCCGTGGCCGAGCTCATGGAAGATCACCCGGGCGTCGTCCAAGCTGAGCAAGGTGCTCTGGCCCTCGGGGGCCCGGGCGAGGTTCAGGACGTTGACGATGATCGGCCGCACCGCGTCGTCGAGGCGCTCTTGGGTGCGGAAGGCCGACGACCAGGCCCCCGACCGTTTGGCGGGCCGGGCGTAGAGATCGTGCAAGAACAGGCCGACGTGGGCGCCGTCTGTGTCGGTTACCTCGTAGACGCGCACGTCCGGGTGGTAGACCGCGAGGCCGTGGACCGGGGTGAAGGTGACGCCGAACAGTCGGTTCGCCGTGGCGAAGGCGGCCTCGACGACCCGCTCCACGGGGAAGTAGGGCTTGACCTCGGACTCGTCCAGATCAAAACGCGCGGCGCGCACCTTCTCGGCGAAATACCGCCAGTCATAGGGCGCGAGCGGCCCGGTGTGGCCCTCGGCGACGGCGGCGTCGAGGAGCTGGGCGCGCTCTTGCTCGGCGGCGCGCAGGGCGGGGCGCCACACGGCCATGATCAGATCCCGCACAGTGTCCGGGGTTCGCGCCATCGTGTCGTCGAGCTTGTAGTCGGCGAAGGTGTCGTAGCCCAAGAGCTTGGCCCGCTCTCGGCGCAGGCCCAAGGTCCGGGCGATGACGCCGAGGTTGTCGGTCTCACCGCCGCCTTCGCCGCGACGGGACCAGAGCTCAAACACCCGCGCGCGCAGGTCGCGGCGGCGGGAGAAGGTCAGAAACGGCTCGACCAGCGACCGCGAGAGCGTGATCACGCCCAGGTGGGGCAGCCCACGCTCCCGGGCGGCTTCAGCGGCGGCGGCGACCAAGGGCGCGGGCAGCCCGTCGAGGTCGGCCTCGGTCTCTAACGCCAGGTAGATCGTGCGCTCGTCGTGCAGCACGTTCTGGGTGAACCGCGCGCCGAGCCCGGCCAGCTCGCCCAAGATCGCCGACATCCGGGCGCGTCCAGCCTCATCCAGCCGGGCCCCGGCGCGCACCATGCCCAGGTGCGTGCGCTCCAAGAGGCGGCGAGACTCGGGATCCAGGCCCAGGCTGTCCACGGCCTCGACCAAGGCGTCCACCCGGGCGAACAATCGGGTGTTCGTGATGATCTTGCTCCAGTGGGCCGAGAGCCGAGGCGCGATCTCCCGCTGGGTGGCGTCGAGCACGTCGTCGGTGTTGGCCAAGATGAGGTTATAGAACACAGACGACACCCGGCGCAGGGCGCGGCCCGAGCGCTCCAGCGCGAGCACGGTGTTCTCAAAGGTCGGCGGCGTCGGGTCGTCGAGGAGCCGCTGCACCTCGGCGTCATGCTCGGCCATCGTGCGCTCGAAGGCCGGCAAGAAGTCCTCGGAGTGGATGGTGTCAAAGGCCGGGAGACCGAAGCGGGTCTCCGGGGGAGAGAGCAAGGGGTTCGGACGTGACGGGCTCATTCGTTCTCCAGACCGCCTCAGGGAGCTGGGCGGACAAAGGGCTGATAGAGGGGGTCGCCGACGAAGACCATCATCCAGCCGCCGACGACGGTGGACTGATAGGCCGCTTCTGCGAAGGTGGCGCCTTGGGTGAGCGCGTAGAAGAGCTGATCGTACTCGGGCATCCCGGCGACGTAGGGCTCGTTCACCGCGCCGAAGGTCGCCGTGATGCCGCGCTTGAGGGCCTCGGCGGACCAGGTGCCCGCGCGGAGGTCACAGGCCGAGCAGGAGTCGAGGTGGCCGCCGACCGCGCCCGGCGCCCAGGTGAAGGCGTCATTGTAATTGTAGAAGGAGTACCACCCGGCGTAGAACAGGGCGTCGTCGCAGGTGAGCGGCGCGGGCGCCGTGCCGAACTCGGCCTCGTTGCCGTCCCAGACCACCGGCCAGGCGCCCAGCGTCTCAAACACGCCACGGACGCCCCACATGTTCCACTCGCCCCACTCGTAGCTGCCGAAGGCGGCGGCGGCGTCCGGGGGCGTGTCCCCATACCGACCGTCCACACACACCACGCCGTCGAGGAGGCCGTCTCGGGCCAAGGCCTCGGCCTCCATCGTGCGCTGAATGAGCGCCATCGCCGCCGCCGAGTCAGCGCCGTCGAGGCGCGTCACCAAATACAGTCCATCCCCGCGCACCTCTCGCTGCTGGCCGAAGGTCACCGCGCGGGGGTAGGTGCCGGTGACGCTGTCTCCGTCGCGGTAGAGGGGGTTGTACACGGCTTCAGTGACGTGGACCGCCTCACGACCAAACACGAGCAAGGCGTCGAGGCTCACGGTGACGAGACGGGACGGGTCGGCGATGTCCGCCACCCGACCGTCTACCTTGTAGGGCACCCCATAGACCGGCACGATGAGCTGCACCTGGGGGCCGACAGAGTCCACACAGTCCAACGTCGCCGAGACAAAGTCGGGCAGCGCGTCGCCGGGCAGCGCGCTGGTGTCGGCGCTGGGCACCCCACACAGCGCGGCCTCGGGGAGCCCTCGGGCGGCGAGGTAGGCCCGCGCCACGTCCTCCGAGCCGTCCGCCGAGGGGTTGTACACCACGACGATCCGGGCGGAGACCGGCCAATCCACGGAGATCTCCCGCTCGGCGCGGGCCCCGCAGGCCGTCGCGGCGACGGTCAGCGCCTCAGGGACGTTCACGGCGATGTCCGTCGGCAAGGTCCAGGTGACCTCCAGGCCCTCGGCGGCGGAGAGCGCGCCCGCAGAGACCTCCCACTGGGCGATCGTGGCGGCGCGCAGGGTGAGCGTCCCGCCGGGGACGGCCTCGCCCTCGGCGGCGAGCTCGCCGGGCCCGCAGGCAGAGTCATCAGCGCCGGTCTCCATCACGCTGTCCTCGACGCTGTCCTCGACGCCGTCGAGGTCAGGCTCGTCCCGCGAGACGCAGGCGAAGAGGAGGAGGAGGGAGAGCGCGCGCATCTTGGTAGAATGCCACGTCCGCGCCGGCGTCGCCCCGCCGAATCGCCAAGCTTTTGCGAAGAGCGCGGACCCGCCCCGCCCGCCGGGCCTGGGGTCGGCGGGTTAGAGGGCGTCGCGCCGAGGGCCAAGCCGGTCCGCGCGAGGAGTCCCGATGCCCAAAGAGCTTGAGCAGGTGGAGCTGCCCAGTCGCGCCGCGTGGCGGGCCTGGCTCACCGAACACCACACCCAGACCGAGAGCATCTGGGCGGTCACCTTCAAGAAGGGCCACCCCAACTACATGCCCTATGTGGACTTTGTGGAGGAGCTGCTGTGCTTCGGCTGGATCGACGGCCAGGCCCAGAAGCTCGACGCCGAGCGCACGATGCGGCTGTGCGCGCCGCGAAAGCGGGGCTCGGGCTGGTCGGGCGTCAACAAGGCGCACATCGTGCGGCTTCTGGAGGCCGGGCTCATCGCCCCGGCCGGCCTGGCGAAGATCGAGGAGGCCAAACAGTCCGGCGACTGGGAGAAGCTCGACGCGGCCTCGGCCTTGGCGCTGCCTGACGATCTTCAGGCCGCCCTCGCCGGGCTTGAGGGCGCCGAGGCGCTGTGGGAGGCGCTGCCGCCGTCGCTGCGGCGAGCGACGCTGGAGTGGATCACCTTGGCCAAACGCCCGGAGACCCGGGCGAAGCGCGTGGAGGAGACGGCGCGGCTCACGGCGGAGGGGAGGCGGCCGAGGTAGGGGGTGAGGCCCTGGGGGTGAGGCCCCGAGGGCTCACTCCGCCGTCGTGGCCGCCTTCTTCGCCCGGGGCTTCCGCTCGAAGGTGGGCAGCCACTGCGTCGCGACGACCTCGCCGTAGGTGGCGACGATGATCGTCACCAGGGCGCGGTACGCCGCGCGGAAGGCCTCCTCCGCCTCTTCAGCGGCCTTCGACTGAAAGCTCCACGCCGCGCGGCTGGCGCGCTCGGCTCTGTACTTGGCCTCCAAGCGCGCGTTGGCCTCTCGCACGGCCTCGACGCGCTCTTTGGGCAGGCCGAAGCCGTCGGGGTCGGCGTCGATGCGCTGGATCATCTCGTTGACCCGGGGGATCTGCGAGGACAAGGGCAGGCCCAGCAGATCTGAGGGCGCCTCACCGCCCCAGAGCGTGCGCACCGTCTGTTGAAGGGGCGCTCCTCCTTTGATGCGCGCCGAGAGGTAGAGCGCCTCCACCGCCTGTCCCAGCGCCGCGTCCAGCTCCTCCAGGTCGTCGTGATCGGCCCGCCACGTCGCCTGGCAGGCGATCAGCGTGTCCCGGGCGGCCACCTCGGCCTGGGCCTCGACGTAGCAGCGGTCGGTGAGGAGCGTGATCACCTCGGGCGGGGCCTTGGCCTCGACCACCAGGCTGACGACCGAGAACGCGCTGGTGTAGGACTGGTCGCCGGGGCCAGGGAAGATTGAGTAGCTCATGGGTTTCAATCCTTTGGCTTGAGGGGACGACGACGGTGTATGGAGCGGGGTCATGGGGAGACAAGGCGACGACGGGCCTATCCATCCTCGAATTGACTAAGCCTCCAACTCCTGACGTGGCGGCGCGGCGGAGACGTGGATTTTTCGGCTCCCGCGCGAAGGCGCGCCCCCTGCACCAGGCGTTCACCGGGCGGCTCTTGGGGAG